>NZ_JBSRVX010000046.1:0-16396 GCF_055134745.1 Actibacterium sp. | reverse complement strand
TCAAAACGACAAAACCTCGGATAAATACCGTGAGGTCCAGATCGGCGCGGGGTGGAGCAGCCAGGTAGCTCGTCAGGCTCATAACCTGAAGGTCACAGGTTCAAATCCTGTCCCCGCAACCAAAATCCTAAAATATATCAGATGCTTATAACCCGACGTAAACCGTCGGGTTTTTGGCGTTCCACTCTACATCAACGCCACATCAACAGCGCACCAGAAAAACTGCACCGGCACGCATAAGCAGGCATTGGCGGTGACCTGCTCCCCTGAGAGTCCGCTATTTTAGGTTAGCTCTGTTCAGGTTTTGGTCCTTCTTTGACCGGTTAACATATTCCTTCGGTGTCATGCCAGCGAGGCTGGAATGTGGGCGGTGGTGGTTGAAGTCGATGCGCCATGCCGCCACTAAATTTCGGGCATGGCGCAGGCTGTCGAACAGGTGCTCGTTCATCCGCATCATGTTGGCAGGTCGTGCCTCGGCATCAAGTTCGGCGAAGGCTACTGGCGTCAAGTTCCTGACCTTAAACAAAAAAAGCAGTTCTTTCTTTGTCAGGCCACCAGTTGTTCTGCCTTCTTCAGATCGACCGATACCAGTTGGCTTACCCCCTGTTCGCCCATCGTGACACCGAACAGGCGATCCATGCGCGACATCGTCACAGCGTGGTGGGTAATGATCAGGAAACGGGTTTCGGCGCGGCGGGTCATTTCGTCCAGCAGGTCGCAAAAGCGGGTCACGTTTGCGTCGTCCAGCGGCGCGTCCACCTCGTCCAGCACACAGATCGGCGCGGGGTTGGCCAGGAACACGGCAAAGATCAGCGCCATCGCGGTCAGGGTTTGTTCCCCCCCCGACAACAGCGACAGCGTAGACAGTTTCTTGCCCGGCGGCTGGCACATGATTTCCAGCCCGGCTTCCAGCGGGTCATCGGATTCGACCATCATCAGGTTGGCATCACCCCCGCCGAACAGGCTTTTGAACAGCATGGCGAAATTGCTGTTGACCTGTTCGAAGGCCGTCAGCAGGCGTTCGCGCCCTTCACGGTTCAGGCTGGCAATGCCCTTGCGCAATTCGGCGATGGCCTGTTCCAGGTCGGCTTTTTCGGCGACCAGCGTGTCATGTTCGGCCTGGACCTCGCGCGCGTCTTCTTCGGCGCGCAGGTTGACCGCGCCCAATGCATCGCGCTGACGTTTCAGGCGGTTCACATCCTGTTCGATCAGGTCGGATCGCGGCATCGTATCTGGGTCAGCCCCCAGGCTGTCCAGCAGCTTGGCGGGGGTCGTCTCCTGATCTTCGGCAATGCGTTCAGCGGCCTGGATCACCATTTCACGGGCGGCCTCGGCGCGGGCCTGGGTGGCGGCGCGGGCTTCGCGCGCCTCTGATGCGGCGCGTTCGGTTTCGCGTTCGGAGGCGATTGCTTCGCGCAGCGTGGTTTCCCCCAGCGCCAAGGCATCGGCGGCGGTGGCACGTCTTGCCTCGGCTGTCGCGATATGGTCGGCCAGGGTGGCCCGCCGGGCGGCGATATCTGCGGGCAGGGCGGTGGCGGCGGCCAGCTCTGCCTCAGAGGCCGATTTGCGTTCGGCCAGTTCCGCGATCCGTTTTTCGGCCGTGTCCAGACGGTGCCGCCAGCCGCTCAGTTCCTTGACAACCTCTTGCCGGCGACGCACGCGCGCCTCTCCGTCGCGGCGCAATTCGTCATGCGCCGATCGCTTGGCCATCATGGTCATGCGCGCGGCTTCGACAGTCATCCTGACATCTTCAACCTGCGCGCGCGCCTGATCGAGATCGTCCAGCCCGGCCACGGCGGCCTCGGCTTCGGCCAGGCGGTCACGCGCGGCGGCCGCCTCCTCTTCATGGCGGGCAACTGCCATCTGCATCGATTCCAGCTTGCTGGAGGCAATGGATTGGTCCGCCTCGGCGCGCGACAAGGCGCGCCCGGCTTCGGCCACCATCATGTCGGCATCGCGGCGGGCCTGACGGGCCAGCCGGTCGGCCTCGGTCAGGTCGGCCAGCCGCCTGGTCAATACGGCATGGGCCTGCGCCGCGCCGGCAGCCTTTGCATTGGCGTCTTCCAGATCACGTTTCAATTCAACCAGTCGGTTGAGTTGCTCCAGCCGCAGCGCCGCCGCCGAAGGCGCGTCTTCGGCCCCGGCGCGAAACCCGTCCCAACGCCATAGATCGCCCTGAAGGCTGACCAGCCGCTGGCCCGGTTTCAACTGCGGTTGCAGCGCGGCGCCCTGAGAGGCATCGACCAGCCCGATCTGCGCCATGCGCCGTGCCAGCGTGCCGGGGGCCGTGACATGGGCCGACAGTGGCGCCACCCCCGCGGGCAGGGGCGCGTTCTGATTATAGGCGGGCAGCCGGGCCCATCCCGATGCGGTATCGCCACCGATTTCCGGGTTGCGCAGGTCGTCGCCCAGCGCGGCCCCCAATGCCTTTTCATAGCCAGGTGCGACTTGCAGCTTGTCGAGGATCTGACCACCCTCGGATGTATCGCGCTCTACCAGGCGCGCCAGCGCGGCCACTTCGGCGCGCAGGGCGCTGGCCTCGCCTTCGGCCGCGGAATGTTCGGCGCGTGCGTCGGCCTCGCGCGATTGGGTTTCGGCGCGGGCCAGATCGGCTTGCATCAGGGCCTGTTCGGCCTGTTCGGAAGTGGCCTGCGCGCTGATCTGTTCCGTTTGCGCGGCTTCGGCCCGGGTGGCGGCATTGGTCAAAGCCGTTTCCGCCTCGGCTGCGGCGGCGCGCGCCTTTTCGGCTTCGGTTTCGTTGCGGGTCAGGGTTTTGATCGAATCTTCGCGCAGGCGGTTTGCCGACTGGTGCCGCGCCGCCAGCCGGGCGATCTGTTCCGTGAATTCCGACAGCGCCGCCTCGCGTTCGGTCAGGATGGCATTGGCGTCCTTGGCGACCTGCAAGGCGGCTGCCAGCGCGTCGTCATGGCCTTCGCTGGCGCGCTCCAGCTGCTGCTGCTCCCAGGCTAGCCGGTCGATGGTTTCGCCCGCATCACGGTTCAGCCCGGTTTCGCGCTCGATATCCCGCGCAAGCTGGGCAATACGCCCCGTCAGGGTCTCGATTGTCCGCGCGGCGCGGTTCTCTTCATCGGCCAGTGTGTCGCGCTGAACCTGCAGGCGCTGCAGAACGGCGGCGGCAATCGCCTCCTCCTCGCGCAAAGGCGGAAGTTTGGCGTCGGCGGCCTCGCGTGCGGTCGCGGCGGCCCCGGCTGCGGTCTCGGCGCGGGCGGCCAGGGTGATGCGTTCGGTCAACTCGGCGGCGCAACGGGCCTGAACCTCGTCTGCTTCTTTCCAGCGTCGATATAGCAGCAGCCCTTCGGCCCGCCGCAGATCGGCACCGATCTCGCGATATCGGGCCGCCTGACGCGCCTGGCGTTCCAACTGGGCCAGTTGCCCGGTCAGTTGTTCGACCACATCATCGACGCGGGTCAGGTTGGCTTCGGCCCCCTTCAGTTTCAGCTCGGCCTCGTGGCGGCGCTGATACAGGCCGGAAATTCCGGCGGCCTCTTCCAGGATGCGACGGCGGTTCTTGGGCTTGGCGTTGATCAGTTCGGCGATCTGGCCCTGCCGCACCAATGCCGGTGAATGCGCCCCGGTCGAGGCATCTGCAAACAGCATCTGCACATCGCGCGCGCGCACCTCTTTGGTGTTCACCTTATAGGCCGATCCGGCATCGCGGGTGATGCGCCGGGTGATTTCCAATGCGTCGCTGTCGTTAAATCCCGCCGGGGCCAGCCGGTCGGAATTGTCGATGCTCAACGATACTTCGGCGAAATTGCGGGCGGGCCGCGTGGCGGCCCCGGCGAAGATAACATCCTCCATCCCGCCACCGCGCATCGCGCTGGCGCGGTTCTCGCCCATCACCCAGCGCAGCGCCTCCAGAAGATTCGACTTGCCACAGCCATTGGGCCCGACAACGCCGGTCAGCCCGTCCGCGATCACCAGATCGGTCGGGTCGACAAAGCTTTTGAAGCCGTTCAGACGAAGCCGGGATAAACGCAAATGGGGCCGTCCATGATTCCAAAGGTCTTGAATCCTTTGGCCTGGGGCAATTTAAGTCAAGGGCACACACAATCTTCGGTAGTTGTTTGTACAGTTATCCACAAGATATCGTCGAATTGCGTCTATGTGGTGGCAAAACTGACGTAAGGGCGGGGCATCAGTTTTTTATTGACCCACCGGCCATCCATCCGGGAAATGTTACCGGGGAGACTCATATCTGCCGAAGGGGTGACGGCATGACAATCAAGATCAACACCGAAAGTCCGGTGCGGCCCGAAAATCGCGCGCTGCTGGAGGCTTGTGAGGTTGCACTGCAGGAACTCGTAAAAGACCAACTGACCGCCATTACGGGCGAAGATCTGCTGGTTCCCAATTCCCAGTTTCTTGTGGCGCGGGTCAATGGTCAGGCGCTGGGGTGTGTGGCGCTTGTCGATCACATCTATTATGGCGAGGCCAAGCGTCTGTTCGTTATGCCGCAGGCCCGCGGCTTGGGCCTTGGGCGCGCGCTGATGCTGGCGCTGGAACAGGCGGCGGCCGATATTGGCCTGACCTGTCTGCGGGTCGAGACGGGTGTCGTTCAGGCACAAGCCATCGGACTGTTTCGCGCGATGGGTTATGGCGAATGCGAAGTGTTTGGCGACTATCCAGACAATCCGGCGAACATATTCCTTGAAAAACCGCTAAGCCAGCTTGTCAGCTTCTGATCAGGCGGCTTCGGGCTGTTTTGATCTCTGCTTGGTCGGGATTTGACACGACCATCAGCGGGGCGCTTCAGTTTGTCGCAGTTTCATCCTGGTCGATCTCCATCATATTCGCATTAATGAATATATTGGAGGCATCATGCAATCATCACTTTCGCGCCCGGCGGATCGCTATTCGCCGCTTTATTTCCTAGCCTCGCTTGGGGCGGGGGGCCTGGTCGTTACATTCTTCATGTATCTGTATTTCTGGGTGCAGCATCCCGCTCAGGCCGTGCCTGTCTTTGAAGATATCGCCGCCGCCTTCAATACGGGGGGCCTTGCGCAACAGGCGGCGATTGCCGTGGCCATGATCGGCATCGCCTTCTTCGCGGTTCTGAATATCAAGTCGTTGATCTGGAACCTGCGCCAGTATTCGGCCTATCGCGGCACGGATGCCTACAGGCAATTGACTGCCACGAACGCCCATTCACAGGTGCTCGCCATGCCGCTGGCCCTGGCGATGAGCGTGAATGTCGGCTTCATGCTGGGGCTGGTTTTCGTGCCCCAACTCTGGAGCATCGTCGAATACCTGTTCCCGTTTGCCATGATCGCCTTTGGTGCGATCGGCGTTCTGGCTTTTCGTCAACTGGCCGATTTCCTGGGGCGGGTTCTGACAAAGGGCGGCGTCTTTGATGTGACAGCACATAACTCATTCGCGCAATTGCTGCCCGGCTTTGCCTTGTCGATGGTCGCCGTCGGCTTTGCCGCCCCCGCAGCAATGAGCGTGAACCCCGTAACCGTAGGCATCAGCCTGATCGGGTCAGTCTTTTTCGCCACGACATCGCTGATCTATCTGGTCATTGCCGCGATCACCGGATTCAACTCGATGCTGCATTACGGCACGGCCAAAGAGGCGGGTCCGACGCTGATGATCATCGCACCGATCATGACCGTTCTGGGCATCACGACGCTGCGGCAAGACCACGGGATGCACACCACATTTGGCGCGCCGACCAATGATGTTGAAACCATGTTGTTTCTGACCACCCTGTTTTCGGTGCAGATCGTGTTCCTGATGCTGGGCATGCTGGTGTTGCGCCGGCAGGGTTATTTCCGCCAGTTTCTGTTCGGCACCGACAATTCGGCCGGGGCCTATGCGCTGGTCTGCCCGGGCGTCGGCACGTCGGTTCTGATCCAGTTCTGGCTGAACAAGGGGCTGGTCGGGGCGGGCATGGTTGCCAAATTCGGCGCAACCTATTGGGCGATTGCGGCGGTGGCGGTCGCATTGCAACTGGCGATGATCTGGCTGGTTCTGCACCTGAACCGCCGCCATTTCGGCCACACTGCCATCAAACGGGCCGTTCCGGCCGAATGAACCGGGCGGGGTCGGTAACAAGGGCCGGGTCGGTAATAAACCGGCCCGCGCCATCTTGACTTGTCTACTTTGATCTGCCGGATTAGGGTCTGCGCAAATTCAGAAAGGCAGGCCATGGCGAAGACAACACTTCTGGGTATCTCGGGATCGCTGCGCAAGGGATCCTACAACACGATGCTCATGCGCGCGGCCGCCAGCCATTTCGCGCCGGATGAATTCATCGAGGCCAATTTGCGTTTCCCCCTGTTCGATCAGGATATGGAGACAGAAATCGGCATTCCGGCCGAAGTCATCTTGCTGGCCGAACAGATTGCCCGTGCCGATGCGGTGGTGATTGCGGGTCCGGAATATAACAAATCCATCACCGGGGTTCTAAAGAACGCGCTGGATTGGGTCAGCCGCACCAAGCTGGCGCCGTGGAAAGACAAACCTGTTGCGATCATGTCGGCTGCGGATGGTCGGGCAGGGGGCGAGCGCACCCAATTCGCCCTGCGCCTTTGCATGATGCCGTTTCGCCCTCGGCTGGTGAATGGTCCCGAGGTTCTGGTCGGCAACGCGTCCGAGCATTTCGATGATGCCGGACGTCTGGCAACCGCCAGCTATGACAAATTCCTGGCCGAACTGATGGCTGCATTGCGCGCTGAAATCGGGCGCTGAGCGATCAGTTCAGCAGCCCCGCATGGCGCATCGCCGAGTCAATCTGGGCGCGGGTTGCCTCGCTCACCGGAACTAGCGGCAGCCGGGTTTCTTCGGAACACCGACCCAGTCGCGACAGCGCGTATTTGGCACCATTCAGGCCCGGTTCGGCGAAGATCGCCATATGCAGCGGCATCAGCCGGTCCAGCAGGGTCAGGGCGGTAGCATAATCGCCGCGCAGGGTGGTGTTCTGAAACTCGGCGCATAGGCGCGGGGCGACATTGGCCGTAACCGATATGCAGCCGACCCCGCCATGGGCATTGAACCCCAGCGCGGTCGCATCCTCGCCCGACAGCTGGATGAAGTCCGGCCCGCAGGTGATCCGCTGCTGTGGCACGCGGCTCAGATCGCCGGTGGCATCCTTCACGCCGATGATGCGCGGCAGGCGCGCCAGCAGTCCCATCGTGGCAGGCGTCATGTCGATGGCCGACCGGCCGGGAATATTATAGATGATGATCGGCAGATCGCAGCAATCATGCAGCGCGGTGAAATGCGCGATCATCCCGGCCTGCGTGGGCTTGTTGTAATAGGGCGTCACCACCAGCCCCGCATCCGCGCCCACCTTTTGGGCATGCTGCATCAGGCGGATGCCTTCGGCGGTGTTGTTTGATCCAGCCCCCGCGATCACCGGAACCCGGCCCGCAGCGGCCTTGACGACCTGTTCGATCACCATTTCATGTTCGCCATGGCTTAGCGTCGGGCTTTCGCCGGTCGTGCCCACCGGGACCAGCCCGGCAGAGCCTTCCTCGATCTGCCAGTCTACCAGCGCCTTCAGCGCATCATAATCCACCGCACCGTTCTTGAACGGCGTCACCAGGGCTGGAATGGACCCTTTGATCATGACACGCTTCCTTCTGCTGTGGTTCATGGGCGAGTCGCCCGCTTGCAAACGCGGCGGACACTATCCGGCCCGATGCGGCTTGCCAAGTTTGTGTGTTGCAGTCTGATAGGCTGGCATGAGAGATTTGGCAAATCATCCCTTTCAGTGATTCATGCCCCTATGATCTTGCGATCCCTGTTTCTTGGCCTTGCACTGCATCTGCCTGCCTTTTCCGTCCACGCCGCTGATGGCCTGCCGTTGCAACAGGCGATGGTTGCGGTGCGCGCCGATGACTGGAACAGCGCCCGCGCGCTGGCCCGGCCCGCCGGTGCGATTGCGGTCGATATCGTCGAATGGCGGCGGTTGCGGGCGGGCGATGGCAGCTTTGACGACGCGCGCGCCTTTCTGGCACGGCATCCCGATTGGCCCGGGCTGGACCGGATCCGGGTCGCGGCCGAAGGCCAGATCCCGCCTGGCGCAAACCCCGCAAGCGTTCTGGCATTCTTTGCCGATGCCCAGCCGGCTACGGGGTTCGGCGGGCTAAGTCTGGTGCAGGCTTATGCTGCACTGGGGCGCGCCGCCGATGCCCAGGCCCAGGCCGTGCTGACATGGCGCACGCTGCCCTTGTCGGTCCCGGCGCAGACCGAGCTGCTGGCCCGTTATGGCACGCAGCTTGCCCCGCACCACATCGCCCGGATGGATGCGATGCTGTGGCAGGGCAATGCCGAGGATGCGGCGCGCATGCTGCCCCTGGTGCCAAACGACTGGCAGGCCCTTGCCCGTGCCCGGATCGCGCTGCGGCAGGGGGCTGCGGGTGTCGATGGCCTGATCGCTGCCATTTCTGCCGATCTGGCGGGCGATCCCGGACTGGCCTATGACAGGTTCCGCTGGCGGCTGGACAAGGGGCGTGACGACGATGCCGCCGCCTTGATGGACGAACGCAGCGTGTCGCGCGCGGCCCTGGGTCAGCCCGAACGCTGGGCAGGCGCGCGCCTGATCCTGGCGCGCACATTGATGCGCGACGGCAAGGGCGAACTCGCCTATCGGCTTGCCGCCAATCATTTCCTGACGGGTGGCGATACCTATGCCGAACTGGAATGGCTGGCCGGGTTCATTTCACTTCGCCGCCTGAACGCGCCCCAGGTTGCCCTGGCCCATTTCCAGCGGTTCGAGGCCGCCGTGCAAACCCCCATCAGCCTTGGCCGCGCCGGATACTGGGAAGGCCGCGCGCTGGATGCGATGGGCCAGCGCGCCGCTGCCCAGGCCGCCTATGCCAAGGGCGGGCTTCACCAGACCAGTTTTTACGGGCAGTTGGCCGCCGAAATGGCAGGCCTGCCGATGGACCCGGCCCTGACCGGCGCCGAAACCTATCCCGACTGGCGCGCGGCACCTTTTGCGGGCTCCAGCGTGGTGGCCGCCGCCCGGCTGATGGTGCAGGCAGGTGAACGCAACCTGGCCGAAATGTTCCTGACCCATCTGGCGGAAACGGCAGGGCCGCAGGGACAGGCCCAACTGGCGGGAATGGCCCTGTCGCTGAACGAGCCGCATATCGCGCTGCGCATCGCCAAGGCCGCCGCCGGTCAGGGCATCATTCTTCCGCGCGCGTATTTCCCCGTGACGGATGTGGCCAGCCCCCGCCACCCGGTGCCGGCTGAACTGGTCTTGTCGATCGCCCGTCGTGAAAGCGAATTCAACCCCGCCGTGGTCAGTGGCGCAGGCGCGCGCGGGCTGATGCAGCTGATGCCGGGCACCGCCCAACTGATGGCCAAGGCGATGAACATCGCCTATTCGCCCGGCGCGTTGCTGAACGACCCCGGTTATAACGCGCGGCTGGGTGCGGGGTATCTGGCGCGGCTGACCGAAGAATTCGGCAACAACTATGTTCTGGTGGCTGCGGGATACAACGCAGGCCCCGGACGTCCCCGCGCCTGGATCATCGAGCGGGGCGACCCCAGATCGCCGGGCGTCGATGTGATCGACTGGATCGAGACGATCCCCTTCACCGAAACCCGAAACTATGTGATGCGGGTCACAGAATCGCTGTTGATCTATCGCGCGCGCCTGTCGGGCAAGCCCCAGCCACTGACCCTGTCCAAACTGCTCAAATCATATTAGCGCGCTGTCACGCGTTCACGCCACAGGGTGAACAGCGCGGCCCCGATGGCGATGGCCGCGCCAATGATGACATTCGCCTGCACCGTTTCATCAAATATGGTGACGCCGATGATCACCACCACGACGATCTGAAGATAGGCAAAGGGCTGCACCACGCCGACCTCGGCCATTTCGTATGTCTTGATCAATATGAACTGCGCCAGGGTGCCGATTGCCCCCAGCAACACCATCCAGCCCCAATCCGCCGCGCCGATCGGTTCCCACGCGCCCAGTCCCGCAAAGGTCATAACCACGGCGCCGGGAATCGCCCCCCAGAAAAAGCTGGTGGCAGCATTGTCCTTTCGTGAAACGAAACGCGTCATCAGGATATAAAAGGCAAACAGGCTTATCGACAGCAGCGGCAACAGCATGGCCGGCTTAAGGGTCTGAAACCCCGGCTTCAGGATGATCAGAACCCCGAACAGGCCGACGATGATCGCGCTCCAGCGCCGCCAGCCGACCTTTTCGCCCAGCACCGGCCCCGACAGCGCCGCGATCAACAACGGGTAACAGGCGCTGATCGCATGTGTCTGCACAAGGCCCAGCAACACGAAGGATTTGATCGCGGCCATCATCGAGAACGGCAGCAAAAGCCCGCGCAATAGTTGCAGCCGCGGATGCCGGGCGATCACTGCGTGGCGCAGCCCGCCTGCCTGACGCATTACAAAAACCGTCACGAACCCCGCAAAGAACCAATAGCGGATCATCACGATCATCAGCACGTTGTATTCGCTGCCCATATGGCGCGACAGACCATCCTGAACGGCCAGCAAAACCGCCGCCAGGCACATCGTCAAAATGCCCAGCCGATTATTCTGTTGTGTCAATTGTTCAGCTTTCCTGTGGTCATGTGGCGCTTTGTTCCGAATCCTGCGCGTCGCTCGACGTCAAACCCCGCCGCCTGCAACGCACGCCGCACATGGCCGGCGGCGGAATAGGTCGCGACGCTTCCACCGGGCGCGGTATGCGCCGCGACCTGCGCCAGCAGCGCGTCATTCCACAATTCGGGGTTCTTGGCGGGCGAAAAGCCGTCCAGAAACCATGCATCCGCCTGCCCGGCCCAATCGGGCAGCGTTTCGCGTGCATCCCCGATGATGATATCCGCGATCAGATCCGGGCCTTCAAAGCGATGCCGCCCCTGCGCCCAGGCATCCAGAAACGGGTCGGCGACGGCGCGCGCCTCGGGAAAGGCTTCCAGCGCGCGCGCGATGTCATCCGCGGCCATCGGAAAGGCCTCGAAACTGGTAAATCGCAGCTTCCCGGCAGCGCCACTGTCGCGCCAGGCGATCAGTGCCGCCAGCATGTTCAGCCCGGTGCCAAAGCCCAGCTCGGCGATGTGAAAGCCCGGCACGAACCGCGCCGGCAAATCATTGCCACCCAAAAACACATGCCGCGTTTCCGCAAGCCCGTTGTGAACTGAAAAATACGGATCATCGAACTGGCGCGAAACCGGTGTGGTTCCGTCCCGCCAGTCCAGCTCTGCCCGCTGGCCGGAATGCATGGGATACCTTACAAGAGTCGTGAATGTTGCGACAATGATCAAAGGCGCGGGAAATGGCAACGGTCGATCTGACGATAATGGGCGCCGGGGTGTTCGGGCTGAGCATCGCCTTTATCTGCGCCGAACGCGGCGCGCGGGTGCGTGTGATTGACCCGCGCCATCCGGGCGCAGGCTCAAGCGGTGGCATCGTCGGCGCGCTGGCCCCGCATGTGCCGGAAAACTGGAACGACAAGAAGGCGTTTCAACTGGATAGCCTGCTGATGGCGGAAGCATTCTGGAACCGTGTTCAGGCCGCGTCAAACCTGCCCACAGGATATGGCCGCACCGGGCGGTTGCAACCCATCACCGATCAGGGTGCGCTGGATCTGGCGCGGGCGCGTCAGGCCGGTGCGGCGGCGCTGTGGCGGGGACGGGCCGAATGGCAGATCGTCCGGGGGGATGACTGGCCCTTTGCCCCGCCCAGCCCGACCGGATATCTGATCCATGATACGCTAAGCGCCCGCATCCATCCGGGGCAGGCTTGCGCCGCGCTGGCGGGCGCAGTGCGGACACTGGGGGGCGAGATCGTGCACAGCGCAGCCGCAACGGGCCCGGTGATCTGGGCCACCGGCCATGAAGGCCTGCGCGATCTTTCGGCCGCGCTGAACCGCTCCATGGGTGACGGGGTAAAAGGGCAGGCGGTCCTGCTGGATTTTGACGCCCGCGACCAGCCGCAACTGTTTGCCGATACGCTGCATTTCGTGCCCCATTCCGACGGAACGCTGGCCATCGGGTCAACGTCGGAACGCCACTTCGATCAGCCCGACAGCACTGACGCGCAACTGGATGCCCTCTATGCCCGCGCGCTTGCGGCGCTGCCCGCATTGGCAGGCGCGCCCGTGCTGCGGCGCTGGGCGGGGGTGCGCCCGCGCGCGCGCAGCCGTGCGCCGATGCTGGGCCATTGGCCCGACCGGCCCGGACACTATATCGCCAATGGCGGGTTCAAGATCGGCTTTGGCATGGCGCCCATGGTGGCACAGGTGATGGCCGATCTTGTTCTGGACAACCGTGACACCATTCCGCCCGGCTTTCATCCCGCCGCCAGCCAGTAGCACGCATGGACAACCCGCCCCGATCCGGTATAGGAACCCCCGATCATGGCACAGGCAAAACCCGCAGATAAGAATTACAAGGTCGTCGCCGAAAACCGGCGCGCCCGGTTTGATTATGCCATCGAAAGCGATCTGGAATGCGGCATCATGCTGGAGGGGTCCGAGGTCAAATCCCTGCGCCAGGGCGGGGCCAATATCGCCGAAAGCTATGCAAATGTCGAAGACGGCGCGTTGTGGCTGATCAACAGCTATATCGCGCCCTATGATCAGGCAAAGACCTTTCGCCATGAAGAACGCCGTCGCCGCAAGCTGCTGGTGTCGCGCAAGGAACTGGCCCGGCTGTGGAACGAAACGCAGCGTCAGGGCATGACGCTGGTGCCGCTTGTACTGTATTTCAATCACAAGGGCATTGCCAAGCTGAAGATCGGCGTCGCCAAGGGCAAGAAACTGGCCGACAAACGCGCAACCGAGGCCGCGCGCGACTGGCAGCGCCAGAAGCAGCGGCTGCTGCGCCACGGGGATTGAAAGGCGATCCTTCCCCCGGACGGCACTTGAAAACTTATGAAAACCTTGGTCTTCATGCGAAGACCGCAGTCGCAACCACGCATTTGATCTGGCCGCGCCCGGCCTTGCCTAGGGCTGGCGGGCGCAGTAATCAGGAACAAACACGCCGGAGGCCCCATGACCCCTGATGATCCGCAAACCCTCGTTTCGACCGGCTGGCTTGCCGCGCATCTGAACGATCCCGATCTCAGGATTCTCGATGCGTCGTGGCACATGCCCGATGCCGGTCGCGATGCAAAAGCCGAATATGACGCTGCCCATATTCCCGGCGCGCGATTCTTCGACATTGATGAAATCAGCGATTTGCGTTCGGAATTGCCGCATATGGCCCCCCCGGTCGAAAAATTCATGAGCCGGATGCGCGCGATGGGCGTTGGCGACGGTCATCAGGTCGTCGTTTACGATTCCAGCGGCTTGTTCTCCGCCCCGCGTGTGTGGTGGCTGTTCCGCCTGATGGGTAAACGCGATGTCGCGGTTCTGGATGGTGGTTTTCCAAAATGGCAGCGTGAAGAACGCGAAACTGAAGATCTGCCTCCAATGGTGCGCGATCGCCACATGACGGTGCAGCGCCAGGCCGGACTGGTCAAGGATGTCACCCAGGTTGCCGCCGCATCGAAACTGCTGGACCATGAAATCATCGACGCGCGTTCGCCCGAGCGCTTCAGCGGCGCGGTGGCCGAACCGCGCCCGGGGCTTCGCGCGGGCCATATCCCGAATTCACGCAACCTGCCCTATGGAAACCTTCTGAACGCCGATGGCACGATGAAGGATGCCGCCGCGATCAAAGCCGCCCTTGATGCCGCAGGCGTCGATCTGTCCAAACCGGTGATCACCACCTGTGGTTCCGGCATTACGGCGGCGATCATCAATCTGGCGCTTGAACGCGTTGGGCATGCAAATCATGCCCTGTATGACGGGTCCTGGGCCGAATGGGGCATGTTTACGGATCTGAAAGTGGCAAAGGGCTAGGCAATGTTTGAGAACCTCACTGTACAGCCCGAAGATCAGATCCTCAAACTGACCGGCATGTTCCGCGCCGACCCACGCACCGACAAGATCGACCTTGGCGTTGGTGTCTATCGCAACGCGGCTGGCCAGACGCCGGTGATGCGAGCCATCAAAAAGGCCGAACAGCAACTTTGGAACAGCGAGACCACCAAGGCCTATACCGCGCTGGCGGGCGATCCGGCCTTTCATCAGGCAATTACCGATCTGCTGCTTGGCGATGCCGCAGATCCAAGCCGCCTGGCCGCCGTGGCCAGTGTGGGCGGCACCGGCGCGCTGCGTATCGCGATGGAACTGGTCAGGCTTGCCAATCCGCAGGCGACCGTCTGGGTGCCGTCGCCCACATGGCCCAATCACCTGCCGATCGCCCGCCATGTCGGTCTGAAACTTGCCGAATACCGCTATTTCGATTCTGAAACCGGCGGTGTCGATTTCGGCGCGATGATGCAGGATCTGGGGCGCGTCGCCCCCGGTGATATCGTGCTGCTGCATGGCTGCTGCCACAACCCGACCGGAGCGAACCTGACCTTGCCCGAATGGGATTCCGTGGCCGAAATTGTGACCCGTCAGGCCGCCATACCGCTGATCGACATTGCCTATCAGGGATTCGGCGACGGGTTGCAGGCCGATGCGGCTGGCACCAGACTGATCGCATCGCGCTGCCCCGAGGCGCTGATTGCCTCCAGCTGCTCCAAGAATTTCGGTATCTACCGCGAACGCACCGGCCTGCTGCTGGCGGTCACGCCGAACACGGCCATGCGCGACATCGCGCAAGGCAACATGGCCACATTGAACCGGGTCAATTTCTCTTTCCCGCCCGATCACGGCGCGCGCCTGGTGACCATGGTTCTGACCGATCCGGCGCTGCGCGCCGAATGGACAGCTGAACTCGAAGAGGTCCGCCTGAGCATGTTGTCACTGCGCGAATCTTTGGCCGATGCGCTGCGCGCCCGTACCGGGTCAGATCGCTTCGGCTTCCTGGCGCAGCATCGCGGCATGTTCTCGCGCCTGGGGGCGACATCGGAACAGGTGGAAACCCTGCGGGAAAAGCATGGTGTCTATATGGTCGGCGACAGCCGGATCAATATCGCCGGGCTCAACGCCTCGTCGGTGCCGGTCCTGGCCGATGCCATCGCGGCCACGGGGATCTAGCAGCCCGAATCTCGCCGTGCCGGCAGATTGACGCAATGAAAGCGAGGCACGACATGGAAATCAAAGGGGCCTATATACTTAACTAGCCGCCCAAAAAGCAAAGGCCTCGCCGAAGCGAGGCCTCACAGCACTGACCAGAAACTTGCTTTCGCTTCGTCGGCCAGTGGCCCTTGGTAGGGTCTTAATGCGGATGCCTAGGCAGCGCCGCCACGGTTGTAATATAGGGGCTCACGGTGCTTCTGTCAAAGCGGGAAGTCCCAGACTGGCTAACACACCGTTACTAATGTGCCGTAAATGTATGCTGGATAAGGAATTTAGCTGATATTGTCGCACCCCCTGCGCATCCTTACCTAAGCGCAGAAGATCAAGTCGATGAAACCCAACAGCGCAAATCATATCACACTTTGCCCAACGTGGCTGATTGCCCCAATTATTGGGCATCTGGAACGGTATCTGAAATTTGTAATGATAGGCCTGTATTTCCTCTGGCTCAGACGTACTCAACGGCACGACTGTGCAAAGGCCGGGCCTCGCCTCTATCTGCGGTGATAGAATAACGCATAGCCTACGCTTGACCATCTCTGGCACCTTGAAACCTTGGTCAAAGTTCGCGCAAACGATAGTCCCGCGCTTGGGGTGATATGAAATTGCCAATGGCTGACCAATTCACTTAAAAAAATCTGTGAACATTGTGTACTGTCCATCCAGTGGGCCAAACCTCTTTTCGTATAAGGCCTTAAAATCCTCGATATTGTCGGACAACTTCAACATCGTCAGTACCTCTTGACGTTGAGCGCGAAGTTTCTCTAGGCCGTAGCCTTTCTTCAAGAACTGGTGGAACCTCTGCTTTCTGCTTCCCTTGGCGTCGACCTGTGGGTTAAGGCGCTGTAATTCTTTAAGCACTTCTCCGTTCTCAAGAGGGCCATAAACAAACTTATTCGTAAAATTACCAAAATGTTGCGGTTTGTTAATGACTATGCCGCCCAAAGCCCTCGTCACGTATGGGTCTGATCCGTAAACTTTATTCAGGGTTATATAGTAGTCATCTGGGAACTCTTTCTCCCACTCACGCTTTTCTTTTTCAATATAGGCATCAACAAGCAACCTAAGAGCGTCCGGGCCACGCTCAGACTGATAGCCAGTTGCCTCATCAATGAGCGCGACAATACCGACTTTAGCCAGCGCGTTGACTATGGCCCGTGCTTGGTTAGCGATTGTGTCTTGAGACTTTGTCAGCTTGTCTGCGTCTTTTGCTCTCAAGACAGCTTTGCAAACCTCTACCAAAACCTCAGCCTCGTATCCATGAGCCGGATCCGACCCTAAAGCCTTGAAGACGATAGGATTATTTATCTTTTC
>NZ_JBSRVX010000045.1:0-88418 GCF_055134745.1 Actibacterium sp. | reverse complement strand
CGGGCGGCGGCGGCGACCTTGGCCGCCATTTCCTGCGGGCTGACCAGATTCTTGTCGTTCAGATGGCCGCATTTCTTGGGAAGATTCTGGTCTTCGATCTGCACGGCGGCAGCGCCCGCCTCTTCAAAGCTGCGCACCATGTCGATCACATTCAGCACACCGCCAAAGCCGGTATCGCCATCCGCCAGAATGGGCAGGCCCGACGCGCGGTAAATCTGGCGGATGAAGAAACAGACGTCATCCTTGGACAAAACCCCCAGATCAGGCATCCCCATCGAGGCCGACATCGCCGCCCCCGACAGATAGACCGCCTCGAACCCGGCAGCCTTGGCCTGCAAGGCCGCCATACCGTTATGCGCCCCCGGCAATTGCAGGATCTCGGCGCGCGCTAGATAATCGCGAAAGACATCGCCGGGACGTTTGCGCTGTGTTGAACCGGGGTCGATGAGATAGGTCAATGTCAGGCTCCTGCCACTGCGCCAACGGGCTGCCCCTTGGCCGCCTGCACGCTAGCATAATCGGTCACGCCGCGCACCACGTCCAGAATATCGCCCGTATTGGCCGGCACCGCGTCGCCGCGCCAGGCCACATGCCCGTCGGGGCGCACAAGGGCCAGATCGGCCCCGTAAAGTGCGCGCACATTGTCTTCGTCGGAAATATCGACGACTTGCAGCGGCACACCCCTATCCTGGGCGGCAGATTCAAACAGGTTGGTTTTCGCATCCGTCGGCGCCAGTTTCAGCAGAACAAAGCCGCGACCGAACAGATCAAGCGTGGAACGCCCGTCCTTCATCCAGACATGCGGCGCGCGGTGGCCGGGCCGCCCGGTCTGGACATAGTTCGAAACCTCGTCCGGCGGGGCCACGCTGCCATCTTTCCAGATTACGGGGGAATCGTAATAGGTGAACCCCAGATGGATACCGATTGAATACCATTCGCGCCTCATGATCTCGGTATACCAGTCACCGTATTCCTTGCGGGCCTTGTCGCCTTCTGGGCCGGGGTGAAAGGCTGCCTCGGGCGGGCCTTTCTTGCGGGTTTCCAGCATACGCTCCAGGTTGCCGCCGGCCTCGGTCACGGCGCGCACCGCAACGGGCTGACGTTCAATCGAATAGGATTGCAGCAACACATCGCCGCCCCAGCCTTTGTGGACCGCCTCCAGCTTCCAGGCCAGATCAACCGCATCAGCGATACCGGTATTCATCCCGAAACCACCGGTGGGCGATGTCAGGTGACAGGAATCGCCAGCCAGGAACACCCGCTTGGTCGAATAGGTATCGGCCACCAACTGCCGCCGCACCCAGGGCATGATCGATTCAATCTCGAACTCGAACGGCTTGCCCATTGCGCGGATGATCAGGGCGTTGATCTCGTCTTCGCTGAACTTGCGCTTTTCCGCGCCGCCCACCACCGACATCCGCCACCGATCCGCCCCGTCGATCGCCACGATCGTCAGCCAGGTGCCTTCCCGACCGATAAAGATGAACCGATAGGCCTTGCCCTTGTCATGCAGCGACGGCAGATCCTTGCAGCGGAAAATGACATTGGTCGTATAGGTCAGAACCGGCTTGCCTTCCATGCGGATACCAGACTGTTCACGCACCGAACTGGACCCGCCATCGGTGCCCACAAGGTAATCCGCAGTCACTGTTTCAATTTCGCCCGTTTCAAGATTTTTCAGCTTGGCGACAACCTTGTCATCATGTTCTTCAAAGCTGACGAATTCAGTCCGATAACTGATTTCTGCCTGCGGGAATTTCGATACAAACCGCTGCAGGATCGGATCGAACATGTCTTGCGGGCAACGTTCGCGTTTTTGCGGGCTTTGCTGCGGAATCGGCTCTTCGGCCTTCGACACCATCGGCTCGCGCCCGAATTCATATCCAGTCAGCGACTCGACCCAGACGTTATCCTGCGGATAGTCGCGCGGATAAGGGGAATATTCCACATCTTTGGCAATGCCCCAGCGGCGGCAGAATTCCATGGTTCGGATCCCGACCATATCCATCTTGGGCTGATAGATTGACCCATCCGATTGTTCGACCAACCGGCAGTTCACCCCCCGCCAGCCCAGATCCCCGGCCAATGAAAGGCCCACCGGCCCCGCGCCAACGATCAAAACCGGTACATGTTTGCTGTTCATGTGATCCGCATCCCGCATTACCCACAGATATTCCGGCCAACCCGAACCGGGCCGCCATAGCCCCGAACATGCAAGATCACGCGGGCAAATGTCCAAGATGAAAACCAAGCCTTGTTAGACGCAATCAATATCCTGACCGCACCGAAATCAGGCTTGTATATATCGTTGCCAGTTGTCAGCGCAGGCGCAGGGGCGTAAATGCGATGCATGACCGATCAGAATGATAATGACGCCGTCTTTACAGCGCTCGGCTCGGAATCGCGGTTGCCGATCTATGCGGTGCAGCCCAAGATCGAACTGCGTCAGCTTCGCTATTTCCTGGCCGTCGCCGAAGAGCTGAACTTTACCCGCGCGGCCGAAAGGATCGGCATTGCCCAGCCACCGCTAAGTCAGCAGATCATTTCGCTGGAACATCAGCTGAAAGCCAAGCTGTTTCACCGTTCACGCCGACAGGTGACGCTGACCCGCGAAGGGGCTGCCTTCGAGGTATACGCCCGCCGGATCATCAACACGACCCTGGCCGCGTCGGAAATGGTGCAGGCCATCGCCAATGGTGAAAACGGGCCACTTGCCATCGGCGCGATCTTTTCGTCGATCTATTCGCTGATCCCCTATCTGTTGCCGCAATTCACCGCCGATTTTCCCGGGGTGCGCCTGCATATTCAGGAAATGACGATTTCGCAGCAGATCCAGGCCCTGCATGAAGGGCGCATCGACATCGGCATTCTGCGCGGCCCCATTGCATCGCCCGAATTCGAAACCAAACGCCTGTTCGAGGAACCCTTTGTCGCCGTTGTGCCCATGGCCAGCCCGCTGGCCGCTTTGGAACGGATATCCTTGAAACAGGTGGCCGTTGAAAAACTGATCCGCGTGTTTCCCTCGGCCAACCGCGACTATAGCCGGCTGATGTTCGGCGCCCTCGAAGAAAAGGGCTTTCGCATGAATATCGTGCACGAAGCATCCGATACGCATACCCTGCTGGGCCTGGTATCGGCGGGAATGGGCATGTCGCTTGTCCCCGCCTCGTTGCAACATATTCAGGTCAGGCGGGTGAAATACATTCCCATTATCGAGGAAACGCCGAAAACCGCCCTGACCCTGGCCTGGAACCGCGACGCTGAATCGCCTGTCATCGCCAATTTCCTGCAAACCGCCGACGCCATGCTGGCCAACAGCGATCCGGGCCTTTTATACGACCTGGGCCACTAGGCCAGCCTTTATGGCATGAACGATCCGCCATTGGCGTCGATGACCGCGCCGGTGATGAACGATGCTTTGGGCGACGCCAGAAACTGCACAGCCGCCGCGATCTCTTCGGGACGGCCGTAACGTCCGACAGGAATGGTTTTGGCAATTGCCTCGCGTACGGATTGCAGCGATGTCGTCAGGGCCGTCTCGACGGGGCCAGGGGCCACGAAATTGGCGGTGATGCCTTCGGCGGCCCCCTCGACCGCCATCACGCGGGTCAGCCCCAGCAACCCCGCCTTTGACGCCGAATAATGTGCAGCGGCAATCGGCGAAATCGTGCGGCCTGCACGCGATCCGATATTGATCACCCGGCCAAAGCCCCGCCCGGACATGAAGGGCAATGCCTCGCGGAACAACACGAAGGGTGCCTTCAGGTTGACCGCCATGACCGTATCCCATTCATCCGTCGGCGTATTATGGATCATGGCCTTGGCGCCATCGCGCTTGGGGTGGATGCCCGCGCAGTTCACCAGAATGTCGATCCGGCCCAGCCGGCGACCGACATCGGCGATCAGCGCCTTGATCGCGTCCTCGGACGCGATGTCGATGACATGTGCCTCTATGTTCTCGGCGCCCAGATCAGCCACCTTTGCGGCGGCATTCGGGTTCGCATCGACGACGACGATATAGCACCCGTCCTCGATCAGCGCCCTTGCGCTGGCCTTGCCGATATCACCGGCACCGCCCGTGATGATGGCCACATGTCTTTCGCTCTTTGCCATTCCTATCCCCTATTGCGTGATGCTGGCGGCGGCGCGCAGACCTGCCTGCCGCCCGAAAACGGCGGCTTTGCCCATGCCGGTGCCGCTCATGTAACCTTTGCCGTGGAAGCCGCCCACAACCTCACCCGCGGCGAAGATGTTGCCCAGGGGCTCACCCGACGCGGTGACGACCTGCAAGCTGTCATTGATCTTCAGCCCGCCATAGGTCGAAAACAACGAGGCCGTGCAGGGAATGATATAGAAGGGCGCGGTATCGATACGCACCGGAACGCCATACCCTTTGCCAAGGGTGACACGGCCGAAATCTTCGTCTTTACCGCTGTCAACAAAGGCGTTATAGCGCGCCACGGTATCTTCCAGCGCCGCCGCATCCAGCCCCACCAGACCCGCCAGTTCAGCGATCGTGTCTGCCTTGCGCAGGAACCCGCGCTTCAGCGCATCCTTGTAGTTATGCGTGCGCGGCAATTCCACCGATTGATCCAGAATGGCCTGATCTATGATCTGAAACGATACCGCCTCGGGCTGCTGCAGACAGATATCGCCCAGAACCTTGTAGGAGGACGCCTCGTTCGCGAACCGTTTGGCATCAAGGTTCACGATGATCGCGCCGCGATACATCGCATGGACCAGCGGCGGCGGCCCCTGGGTTTCGATCCTGCGGTCCGGGTAATGGGCCAGAGGCACGCCATAAGTGCTGCTGACATATTCGACATCGGCAACATCGGCCCCCATGGCCATGGCCATTTCAATCCCGTCGCCGGTTGATCCCTGCCCGCCCAGACGCAACGCCGCCGATTGACCCGGCACGAATTTTTCCACCAGACCAATGGATCGCGCAAAACCGCCGGTCGCGATGATCACCGCCCTGGCCTGAACCTGATGCACGGCATCCTTCATCTGCACCTCGGCCGTCCAGCCTTCGGGCGCGGGCGAAAGCCCGGTGACAGCCGCGCCGGTGAAACGCGCCACCCCCGCCTTGTCGGCAGCGGCTTCCAATACGTCGAAAATCTGACGCGGCAGGGCCGAATGGCTGCGCGGGCGCGACATGTTCGAGCTCAGCTCGACCGCGGAAAAATTCACGCCGACCGCGCGAAGCCAGTCATAGGTTTCCAGCTGATGATCCAGATAGACCTCTACAATCGCAGGGTCGTTCTTGTGCCCGCCGACATCCAGCAAATCGGCGCGCAGCACATCCACACTGTCCTCCACGCCCTGATCGCGCTGCATGTCGGTTCCGGCAAAGGCAAAGGTCGCCCCGCTGAGCAGAGAACTGCCGCCAATCGCATCGCATTTTTCAAGCATGGTCACCCTGGCCCCTGCCTGCGCAGCCGCGATGGACGCGCTGAAGCCGGCCATGCCGCCACCGATCACCAGAATATCTATTTGCTTTGCGATCATGCTCACCCCGGCATTATTATCAGGAAGGAACGGCGACACGGCCACCGCAGACGGAAATACATTGCCCTGTCACATAGGCCGACAGATCGCTGGTCAGAAACTCAACGACACCGGCGCAATCCTCGGGTTTGCCGAAACGGCGCAGCGGAATTCCCTCGATCTCGGCGGGGTTCTGTATGCCGCGCGCCTTCGCCGTGGCCAGAATACGCGCCGTGGAAATCGAACCGGGCGACAGGCAATTGACCCGGATACCATATTGCCCGACCTCGACCGCCAGATAGCGGGTGTATTGGATGACCGCCGCCTTGGCGACACCATAGGCCGAAATGATGCCGTTGCGATTGGCCGGCAGCAATGCGGCCATGGACGCCGTGTTGACGATGGCCCCGCCACCGGATGCCTTCATCAAAGGCACCGCCGCCTGACAGCACAAAATGGTAGAGCGCAGATTCACATCAAAAATCCTGTCGTAGTCTTCCTGCGGAAACTGTGACGCCAGGCTTCGTTCGACCGGCGTAATTGCCCCGCCGGCATTGTTCACCAGAATGTCCACGCGGCCCATATGCGCCTGAATCTGCGCGAAGGCATCGCGCACGGCGGCCTCTTGCGTCAGGTCAGCCTCGACACCAAGGCTGCGCCGCCCCAGCTTTTCGATTTCCAGCGGCACGGTCGCCGCGGTCAGCTCTTCGCCGAATTCATTGGCCCCCGACAGGTTGATGTCGATCACTGCGACATCGGCCCCCAGTTGCGCCAGCCGCAGTGCATAGGCACGGCCCAGCCCCCTGGCCGCGCCAGTTACAACCGCGACCTTTCCCGCAAAGGACATGTCTTTTCCCTTCAATCCAGTACCTGTATCAAACCAATGCGACCGGCGTGACCGGCGACCCGACGCATCCCGGCAACCGCAGCGGCGGCGCCGTCAGCAGGAACGAACTGCGGTCATGGTCGCGCAGCCACGTGGCCAGTTCCGACATGAACCACAATTCGCCCAGGTGAATGCCCAGCTTGAACAGGCAATGTTCATGCAGCGGCATCATGGCGTGCTTGTGGTCGCCACAGGATTTCGTGCTTAACGCCTCTACCCCCAGGTTATCGGCGCAGATTGCCACGATGCCGGATTTCGTGATCCAGTCCAGCAGCTTGGGGTCGCGCCCGTCCAGCACCGCGCATTTGCCACCGGTGCCCGGCGGCGGGTTGCGGTCATAGGTCAACAGCAGATCGGCAAAACCAGTGTAAATACACAGGAAATCGCCCTCTTTCACCTCGACCTTCTGCTCGTCCATCAACCGCATCAGCAGGTCATAGCCGACGCCGACCTGTTCCTGCCCGCAATGGGTCGCCAGATCGACCAGCACGCCACGCCCCTGCAACCCGTTGACGGCCAGCACATCAACCGCGCCTTTATGTGCAAAGACGCTGCCATCGGGATTGGGGCCAACCACATCGGTGCCCGCACCCCAACCGTTGTAATAAACCGCTTCCGGCTTGCCATTCCCATGGATATCGAAAACCGATCCCATATGGCCAAGACCATCCCATTGCGTGGAATACTGGGTATAGATCGTCACCGCCTCATCCGCGACGATGTCGGTGAAGGCCGGGTCGATATTTTCAAACCGGAAGTTATAGCTTCGCTCGCCCGTCACACGTGTCGGGGCCATGATCTGGGGCGGCTTGCGGCTGCCCACCAGTTCTGATCCGCCCGGGTAATCCAGCGGCAGGCTGAGACAAAAACTGATGCCATGCTCGACCGTGCGCGCGGCTTCCAGGCGGCGTTCAGGCGTCAACAGATTCATACGACCGATCAGGTCGTCATCCCCGAAATCACCCCAGTTCGACCCTTCGGGCCGATGCGTCCAACGTCTCATCCTGTCCCCCCTATGTTTCGCGCCCGGCAATCACGACAACGGCACGTCCACTTCTTCGGTGATCACCATATGCATCACAGCATAATCAATGACCTTGCGGCTGCTTTCGCGGCGCTTGTCACTCAACCAGCCGGACCCCAGCATATCCTTGTGCAAATCTTCCATGCTGGCGAAATGCAGCTCTACCACCAGATCGGCATTCAGAATATTGCCACGGTTTTCCAGGCCCCATCCGGTGGACTTGCCATCCTGGATCACGAAATTGCCGACATATTTCTTTAGGTTGGGCAGAACGGATTTCACCAGCGGCGCGTGGACTTCCTTCCAGTATCTTTCGAATTCGGCCTGCGGCACGTCGGCGTGCTTCTTGATAAAGCTGATATGTTTGATCAAAGCCCGGTCTCCCTAACATCTGGACAGTGCGATCCGGCTTTCACCGCCCGCAAATCGGTTCGCGGATCGTGCCCCGGATACCCCCCCTTGCGCCAATATCTACTTGCTTGGCTCTGAGAGGAATCCGATATGCCCCCGCCAGATTTATCCTGTCTGGTTTCAGACTGAGTTTATATTCTGAAACACCGCCGGTTTGCGTATATCTGGATCACGAAAACCGGGCCTCGGGCACAGAAACCGACAGCCCAGAACCGGAGGATACCATGACAGATCAACCCCGCATCGCGCTGGTGACAGGTGCCGCCAGCGGCATTGGCAAGGCCATCGCTGAACGACTGGCACAGGACGGTCATCATGTCATCGCCCTGGATCGCAGCGACACCGTGATGCAGGTCGCACAGGCCATTCGCGATACTGGAAAACTGGCCGACGGCATGATCGCCGATCTGGCGCATGAAAGCCAGATCCTGAAATTGATGCAGGATGTATCCGACCGTTACGGCCGGCTGGATATTCTGGTGAACAATGCAGGTGTCGCGCCCAAGCGCGATGGCGACCGTGTGCCCACCGCCGAAATCCCGACTGATCAATGGAACATGGCCCTTGCGATCAACCTGACCGCCCCGTTCATGCTGTGCCGGTCCGCCATTCCGATGATGACCAACCAGGGTTGGGGCCGGATCATCAATATCTCGTCGCGGGCGGGCCGCACCTATCTGCGCACCGCGGGGGCGCATTATGCAGCCACCAAGGCTGCCCTGATCGGCATGTCGCGGGTTCTGGCCGGCGAATTGGGGAAATCCGGCATCACCGTCAACTGCGTGGCCCCGGGGCGCATCGTCACTCCGCTGTCTGAACAGGGGTCACCGGAACTTCTTGCATCGCTGAAGGCCGAAATTCCCATCGGCCGCGCAGGCGAAACCCGGGAAATCGCCGCGGCCGTATCCTTCCTTGCCTCTGACGACGCGGCGTTCATCACCGGTTCGGTCATGGATGTGAATGGCGGCGCCCTGATGGCGTAAGGTCAGTGGCCCCGGCTGGCCAGTCCCGCCAGGATATCCGCCACGCCCTGCGGGTTATCCAGCATCAGGTCATGACCGCCTCCGATGGAATGCACAGCCCAGCCTGACGCCTTTGCCAGATCCAGCATCTTGTCCAGCCCGGGCGACGGATAATCGGCCGCCCGAATATAGGTCGGCCGATCCATGCCGTCGCGCACGCCGGTCGGTCCGCAGGGTTGCAGGAAACTGTTGACGGGCTGGGGCGTGCACTGCTGGTTGACCCATGCCATGTCTGCCGCGTTCACATTGAAATGGGTGGCGGGAATCGGTGGCAGACCAAATTCACCCCGCGCGGCAAAGCCGCGATACTGTTCGCTCAGCGCAGGTGACATCAGATCGACCAGACATTGCCCCTGTTGGGGGATCAGCGCATCCAGAAAGACCAGATCGGCGATCTGCCCCGCTGCCTGCTCTGCCACGCCGGTGATGACCATTCCGCCATAGGAATGCCCCACCAGAACAACCTCGCTCAGACCCTCCCAGCGCAGCAGATTCGCCACATCTGTGATATGGGTCGACAGATTCACATCGCCGGACAAAAGATGCGACCGCTCTGCCAACCCGGTCAGGCTGGGCGCGAACACCCGGTGCCCCCTCACCCGCAAAAGATCCTCGACCCGCCGCCAGCACCACCCCCCGTGCCAGCCACCGTGAACCAGAACAATATCCAAGAAACTTTCCCCCCGATGCATGTTGCAATGATATCAACGACGACGACGCAATGTCGTCTTCCCTCACACATACCTGTTTGATATATCAATTTAAACTTAGCGGAGGAGCATCATGGATATCAAGGGCAAGGTCGCGGTGGTGACCGGCGGCGCAAGCGGCATCGGGCTGGCCATCGCCCGGCGGCTGGCACAGGGCGGCGCGAAACTGGTTCTGGCCGATATCGACCGCGAAACACTGAACAGCGCCGCCGCCGAACTGGCCGGGGCCGATGTTCTGGGCGTGGTACTGGATGTCACCGATCGCGCCGCCTGGGCGCAGGCTTGTTCCGATATCCGCGACCACTTTGGCCATGCCGACCTGATGTTCAACAATGCGGGCATTTCATTCCGCCGCGCGCCCATCGGCACATTGGCGCCCGAAATCTGGGATCAGGTGATCGGCATCAACCTGACCGGTGTTTTCAACGGCGCGCATTTCTTTCTGTCGGAACTTCTGCCCCAGGGCGCGCCCGGCCACATCGTCAACACCGCGTCGATCTGCGGCGTGATCTCGACCCCCACACTGGGCCCCTATACCGCATCGAAATTCGGCGTGGTCGGCCTGTCGGAACTGATGCGGTTCGAACTGGCCGAACGGGGCGTGGGCGTGTCGGTGCTGTGCCCCGGCTTTGTCGATACCCCGATCGCGGCCAATTCCGAAAAGCGCACGCCGGCCAAAGGCACTGATGAAGAACGCGCGCGAATGAAGGAAATGCTGAAAACGTCGATGGACCCCGACCATGTGGGCGCCTTGGTCGTGGACGCGGTGCAGCGCAACCTGCCCTATATCTTTACCCATCCCGAATATGCGCGTGTCTATGGCATCCGCAACGATGCCATCATGGCGGCCTTTGCTGCGGCACCCGACCATGACCGCCATGATGATATCACCAAACTTGGCCAATCCTGGCTGACACAGGAGGAATTGAAATGAATCGCTTTGAAAACAAGGTGATCCTCATAACTGGCGGTGCCCGTGGGCAGGGCGCCGAGGAAGCGCGCCAACTGGTGGCCGAGGGCGCCCGCGTATTTATCACCGATGTGTTGGTCGATGACGGCGAAAAACTGGCGGCCACGCTTGGCCCGCAAGCCACCTTTATCCGGCATGACGTGACCAGCGAAGCCGATTGGGAAGCCGTGGCAGACAAGGTGCGCGCCGCAGGCGGGATGGACGGGCTGGTGAACAATGCCGGTATCTATGACCCCCGCCCGATCGCCGAAACGACGACAGAATCATTCCGCAAACATATGGAGGTCAACCAGCTTGGCTGTTTTCTGGGGATGAAGATCGCCCCCGAAATGGTCGGCAAGGCTGGTGGATCAATCGTCAATATCTCGTCGGTGGCGGGCCTGAAAGGTGTAAGGGCCATTGCCTATGTCGGCACAAAATGGGCACTGCGCGGCATGACAAAAACGGCGGCGCTGGAATTCGGCAGCCTCGGGATCCGGGTAAACTCCGTGCATCCGGGCCTGATTGATACGGAAATGTTGAATGTCATGGAACGCGAGGCGCTGAAGGCCCGCACGGATGCCCTGCCGATCGCACGCGCTGGCACGTCCGATGATGTTGCCCGGCTGGTGTTGTTCCTTCTGTCGGATGACAGCAGCTATATCACCGGCTCGGAATTCACCGTCGATGGCGGGATCATGGCCGGAAGCTGAACAGCCGGACCGGTCAAAACATGCGGGGCGCCGATTTGGCGCCCCTGTTCATTTTGCAATACTGCGGATCAGCGCCGGTTTCTTCCGAACCATCGGCCCAGCCGCCCGCGCGCGGCATTTGTGCGATCATCCACCATATCCCAGGCCTCGTCAGCGTCTTCCAGCAGCGGATCAATCGCGCGCTCGCGGAACTGTGCCCAAAGCCGCCACAGGAACAACAGCAACAGGGCCAGCAGCGTCAGAACGATGATATTGGTCCAGGGGATGATACTGACATCGGGGCCGGCCACGGGCCGCACCCCCACCGCATTGGCATAGATCGACAGGAACGGTATGCGCCATCCGTAATGCGTGACCACCACCCATTTCGGTGCATCAGCGGTCGATTTCAGATCTTCGGATTCGGTTTGCAGGTTCGACGTGTCGAACTTGAAATAGGGGGGCCAGATCCAGCCTGTATCCTCGTTGCGATAGACCATCGGCTTGCCATTGGGCTTGACCGTCTGGATGAATTGCACATCGCGGTTGGTCAGGGCCCCGGTCTGGCTGTCAGGACTTGACCAGAATATCCGTGTCCAGTCGTTCAGGTCAACGCGTTCCTGATAGGTATTCACGATGCGTACGATATCATGTTGCGGCAGCGTATAGTGCAGGAACCCGACCACGATCAGCACGATCAGGGCCAATACGATCCGTTTGAACCACCTGAAGAAACGCATCAAACCCTCACATGAAATTAACGACATATATAACGATCAGAACGGCCAGCGCCGGAATGACAATTACGCCCCAGATCAGCCGCTTGCGCAACGAGTGTTCGTAGTCGCGCATCCCGTCTTCGATATAGGCATCCCTGTCGCCGACCTGAACCTCGGCATCCCATTGTTTTTCAAGTTTTTCCCGCCGTGTCGACCTCGAATACCAGGATACGACCAGATAGGCCACGCCCAGAATCAGGGCACCGAAGACGATAAACTGCAAAAATCCCATCCGGCACCCCCGGCAAACAACCTTTTTTCGGGCGCCACCCGCGGACCCTGCCACGATCAAACAGCGCGGCGGGCGGTATTGTCCATATGTATTCGCCCGCAGATCGCGGATTGCCCGCCCCGGCAGCCGCGGCTAGTCTTTGGGCATGACAGGGACACCCGATCATCGGCTTATGACCGCGATAGCAGCCCGGCGCGATGATCTGATCGCGCTGACACAAGATCTGATCCGCATTCCCACCCTGAACCCGCCAGGGCGCAACTATCGCGAAATCTGCGAGTATCTGGCCGCACGGCTGGAGAAATCCGGTTTTGCCGTCGAACTGGTGCGGGCACAGGGTGCATTGGCCGACAGTGACAAATATCCGCGCTGGAACATCGTCGCACGCCACACCGGCACACGCGCGGGCGACTGCGTTCATTTCAACAGCCATCACGATGTGGTCGAGGTCGGCCATGGCTGGACGATGGACCCGTTTGGCGGCACCGTGAAGGACGGCCGAATATACGGGCGCGGCGCCTGCGACATGAAAGGCGGGCTGGCCACATCCATCATCGCCGCCGAAGCCTTTATTGAAACCTTCCCCGATCATGCAGGCGCAATCGAGATTTCGGCCACCGCGGATGAAGAATCCGGCGGCTTTGGCGGTGTGGCCTATCTGGCCGAACAAGGCTGGTTCAACCCCGATCGCGTGCAGCATGTCATCATCCCCGAACCCCTGAACAAGGATCGCATCTGTCTGGGCCATCGTGGCGTCTGGTGGGCCGAGATCGAAACCAGGGGCCGTATCGCCCACGGATCGATGCCTTTCCTTGGTGATTGCGCCATCCGGCATATGGGCGCGGTTCTGGATGAAATGGAACAGACGCTGTTCCCCCTGCTGGCGGGCAAACACACCGCCATGCCTGTCGTGCCCGATGGCGCGCGACAGTCGACGCTGAACATCAACGATATCCATGGGGGCGCGCGCGAACCCGAAGACGGCTATACCGGCCTGCCCACACCCTGCGTGCCCGACCGTTGCCGCATCACCATTGACCGGCGTTTTCTGATCGAAGAAGATATCGGCGACGTCAAACACGAGGTCACGGCGATGCTGGAGCGCGTGAAATCCCGCCGCCCGACATTTCAATATGAAATCCGTGATCTGTTCGAGGTCCAGCCGACCATGACCGATACCGGCGCTCCCGTCGTGCGAACCATGGCGCAGGCCATCGAAAAGGTTCTGTCACGTCAGGCGGAATTCGTGGTATCCCCTGGAACCTATGACCAGAAACATATCGACCGTATCGGCAAACTGAAGAACTGTATCGCCTATGGTCCGGGCATTCTGGATCTCGCGCATCAGCCGGATGAATGGGTCGGGATTGATGACATGACCGACAGCGCGCTGGTCATGGCCTCGGCCCTGGCGGAATTGCTGAAATGAAAATGCTCGCCCTGCGTGAAGCACAATGACAGGAAGGGAATATTGCATGTTCACCCGTTTCAGACTGGCCCTGGCTGCCCTTGTGCTGTCGGCCTCGGCGGCGCTGGCCGCCCAGGACAGCATCACTATCGGCATGCAACTGGAACCCCCCAATCTTGACCCGACCGCCGGTGCCGCCGGCGCAATTGACCAGGTGGTTTATTCCAATATATTCGAGGGCCTAACCCGCTTTGCCCCCGATGGGGCCGTCATTCCCGGACTGGCCCGCAGCTGGGATATCAGCGATGACGGCTTGACCTATACCTTTCATCTGGCCAGCGGCGTGACCTTTCATGACGGCACCACGATGGATGCCGAAGACGTGAAGTTTTCGCTGGATCGCGCCCGCTCTGCCGACAGCGCCAATGCACAAAAGGCGCTGTTTGCCGGAATCGCCGATGTGGCCGTGGTTGATCCGCTGACCGTCGCGGTTACCCTGTCCGCCCCCGATGGCAGCTTTGCCTTCAAGATGGCCTGGGGCGATGCCGTGATCGTTGCCCCCGAAAGCATCAATACTGCGGCAACCAATCCTGTCGGCACGGGCGCGTTCAAATTCAGCGGCTGGACACCGGGCGACCGCATCGTAATCGAACGCAACGATGCCTATTGGGGCGACAAACCGGCGCTGGCCAAGGCCACCTTCCGATTCATATCCGACCCTAACGCCGCCTTTGCCGCCCTGATGTCAGGTGATCTGGATGCGTTCCCGAATTTCCCGGCGGTCGAAACCCTTGACCAGTTCCGCGCCGATCCCCGCTTCGGGGTGATCATGGGGTCGACCGAGGGTGAAACCATTCTGGCGATGAATAATAAATCGGAACCCCTGAACGATGTTCGCGTTCGCGCCGCTATCGCCCATGCAATCAACCGGCAAGATATCATCGACGGCGCCATGTTCGGCCTTGGCACCCCGATCGGCACCCATTTCGCGCCACATAACCCTGACTATGTCGACCTGACCGGCATATCTGCCTATGATCCGGAACTGTCGAAAACCCTGCTGACGGCGGCCGGGGTCGGCGATCTGAAACTCAGGCTGGCACTACCCCCGCCCGTCTATGCCCGCCGCGGCGGCGAGATCATCGCAGCGCAATTACGCGCTGTCGGGATCGAAACCGAGATCACCAATGTCGAATGGTCGCAATGGCTGGAAACCGTATTCAAGGGCCAGGATTTCGATCTGACGATCATCAGCCATACCGAACCTATGGATATCGGCATCTATGCCCGTCCCGATTACTATTTCCAATATGACGACATGGGGTTTCAGGCGTTGATGAAACAGCTGGAAATCACCAGCGACCCGGTCGCCCGGTCCGGCCTGCTCAAGACGGCGCAGGGAAAGATCGCGATGGATTACGTTAATGCCTATCTGTTCCAGCTTGCCAATCCGACCGTTGCCAACGCCAAGATCAAGGGGTTGTGGGCCAACGCTCCCACGCAGGCCATCGACTTGACCGGTGTTCACTGGACCGAATAGACAGCCGGCCCGGATAGCGGGGGTGCCGTTCCGTGGCACCCCTTGGCAAAGCCACTGGCGCGGCGCGGGCTGCGCCACTAACCTGCCCCCATGATCCGCTATGCCGCCACCCGTCTGATTTCCCTGTCGCTCAGCCTGATTGCGGCCAGCGTCGTCATTTTCGCGGTGATCGAGGTTATTCCCGGCGATCCGGCGGCCTTCATGCTGGGGCTGAATGCCCAGCCCGATACGGTGGCCGCGCTGCGTGATCAACTGGGCCTGAATGGCAGCGTCCCGGCGCGCTATGTCGCCTGGGTCGGCGGGATGCTGACAGGCGATTTCGGCACATCCTATACCTATCGGATGCCGGTATCAGACCTGATCGCCCAACGCATGGTCGTCTCGGCTCCGCTGGCCGCGATGGCACTGGGCCTGTCGGTGATCATCGCGTTTCCCGTGGGGCTGATCGCGGCAGCGCGGCGCGGAAAAGCCAGCGATTACAGCATAATGGGCTTGACCCAGCTGGGCATTGCGGTGCCGAATTTCTGGTTCGCGATGCTGCTGGTTCTGGCTTTCGCGGTCAAGCTGCACTGGTTTCCGGCGGGCGGCTTTCCGGGCTGGCAGGCCGGTATCTGGCCCGCAACAAAATCGCTGATCCTGCCCGCGATCGCACTCGCCCTGCCGCAGGCGTCAATTCTTGCGCGGGTCATGCGATCGGCGCTGATCGAGACATTGAACCAGGATTATATCCGCACCGCCCGCGCAAAGGGCCTGTCGCGCCGCCAGGCCATAACCGGGCACGCGCTGCGCAACGCGCTGATCCCGGTGCTGACGATCATCGGGTTGCAGTTTTCGTTTCTGCTGGCCGGCGCGATCATCATCGAAAACGTCTTTTACCTGCCCGGCCTTGGGCGGCTGATCTTCCAGGCGATCACCCAGCGCGACCTGATCGTGGTGGAAAGCGTTGTGATGATCATGGTTTTCGCCGTTATCCTTGTCACTTTCATCGTCGATATGGCCTATGCCGCCGCCGACCCCAGACTGCGGCACAGACGATGAGATGGCCCATTCAACTGATCCTTGGCACCGCGCTGACATCGCTGTTTGCGCTGGCGGTGCTGGTGTCATTCGTCTGGGTGCCGCATGATGTGACCGCCCTGAACATTGCGGCGCGGCTGCGCCCGCCTTCGGCGCTGTATCCGCTTGGCACCGATCATTTCGGGCGCGATCTGTTGTCGATGCTGATGGTGGGCGCGCGCACATCCATTGCCGTGGCGCTGGTCGCGGTGGGGATCGGCATTGTGGCCGGGGTGCCGCTGGGGCTGTGGGCGGCCGCGCGGCATGGGGGCTGGGTGGATGAGGTGATCATGCGCGGCAATGATCTGATCTTTGCCTTTCCGTCACTGGTGATTGCGATCCTGATCACGGCGGTTTTCGGCCCCTCGGCGCTAAATGCGATTCTGGCCATCGGCATTTTCAACATCCCCGTCTTTGCCCGTGTAACGCGCGGCGGGGCGCTGTCGATCTGGACGCTGGATTACATTCTGGCGGCCCGTGTGGCAGGGAAAAAAGCGTTTCGGATCAGTGTCGAACATATCCTGCCCAATATCGCCAACCTGTTGGTTGTGCAGGGCACGATCCAGTTCAGCCTTGGCATTCTGGCCGAGGCCGGCCTGTCCTATGTCGGGCTGGGCGCGCAGCCCCCTACCCCCAGCTGGGGCAGGATGCTGGCCGATGCGCAGACCCTGATCTATAGCGCGCCGCGCCTGGCGATCCTGCCGGGGCTGGCCATCGTTGTGATGGTGCTGGGGCTGAACCTGATGGGGGACGGGCTGCGCGATGTGCTGGACCCGCGCAGCAGACGGGGGCGGACATGATTTCGGTGCGGGGCCTGTCGGTCACGATCCACGGCGCGCCGATCCTGCGCGATCTGTCCTTCCATATGGCGGCGGGCCGGGTGTTCGCGCTGGTGGGCGAAAGCGGATCGGGCAAGTCGATGACCGCGCTGGCGCTGATGGGGCTGTTACCCGGGGGCGGTTTGGCCACAGGGCGGGCATTGCTTGGCGGTACGAACCTGTTACAGATGCCCGAGCGCGAATTATGCACCATACGCGGCAATCGCATCAGCATGGTGTTTCAGGAACCGATGACCGCGTTGAACCCGGTTCAAACCATCGGCGATCAGGTGGCCGAAACGCTGGTGATCCACGGCCAGGCCAGCCGGTTTGACGCCCTGCGCATCGCCCGCCAAAAGCTGGACCGCGTCGGCCTGCCGACCGCGCAATTTCCGCTGAACCGCTATCCGCATCAGCTGTCGGGCGGGCAACGGCAGCGCGTATGTATCGCGATGGCGATTGCGTTGCGCCCGGAATTGCTGATTGCCGATGAACCCACCACGGCGTTGGATGTGACAACCCAGGCGCAGATTCTGGATCTGTTGCGCGGGCTGGTCGATGAAGACGGTATGGGGCTGATGCTGATCACCCATGATCTGGCAGTGGTGGCGGGCATTGCCGATGATCTGGCCGTGATGCAGCAAGGCCAGATCGTCGAACATGGCCCGACCGAGGACGTATTTCGCCAGATGCGCCATCCTTATACACGGCAGCTTTTCACCGCATCGCGCTATCGGCCAGAACCTGGGGTGGCCCCGCCCGATACACCGCTGTTACAGGTGCGCGGCGTCGTGCGCGACTATGCCCGCACGCAAGGCCTGTTTCGGCGCGCAGCACCGTTTCGGGCGGTGGACGGTGTCAGTTTCGACATCCGGCGCGGCGAAAGCCTGGGGCTGGTGGGGGAAAGTGGCTGTGGCAAATCCACCCTGACGCGGGCCATTCTGGGGCTGGATCCGGTGCAGGGCGGCGAAATCCGACTGGACGGCGAGACCATCCATGCCGGGCAGGCCATGCCCGCCCATATGCGGCGCAAGATGCAGGTGGTATTCCAGGACCCCTATGGCAGTTTCAACCCGCGCCACCGGGTGCGGCGGCTGATATCGGAACCCTTTCATCTGGCGGGCCGCCCCGATGATCCGCGGGGCGCGGTTGATCGCGCGCTGGCGGCCGTCGGGCTGACGCCCGCCGATGCCGACAAATACATCCATGAATTTTCGGGGGGCCAGCGCCAGCGCATCGCCATCGCCCGCGCCCTTATCACCCGCCCCAAACTGGTGGTGCTGGACGAGGCGGTATCGGCACTGGATGTGCGGGTGCGCGCGCAGATACTGGACCTGCTGGCCGCATTGCGGGCCGAGTTCGGTCTGTCCTATCTGTTCATCAGCCATGACATGAATGTGGTGCGCAACATCACCGACCGGGTTCTGGTGATGAAAGCGGGGGAAATTGTGGAAGACGGCGCGACCGCGGCTGTTTTCGCCGCCCCCCGCCATCCCTATACTGCACAGCTGATCGCAGCCACGCCGGTGATCCCCGATGGCTGGCAGGCCGCGCGGCAGGACGGGTGATATATCGTCACCCGTCGTGGGCATAGGCGGGGGTGGAATGAGTATTTGGACCAAGGTGATGGGGAAAGTGACATGAAACCGGGACCGCGCAACCTGATTACCGATGTGCCGGGGCTGCGCGTTGGCAATGTCGAAGACCACAGGATCAAGACCGGGGTCACGGTCTTGTTGGGCGATGCGCCGTTTGTGGCGGGGGTGCATGTGATGGGCGGCGCGCCAGGCACACGCGAAACCGATCTGCTGGCGCCTGACAAGACCGTGCAACAGGTGGATGCGCTGGTGCTGTCGGGCGGGTCGGCCTTCGGGCTGGATGCGGCCTCGGGGGTGGCGGATGCGCTGCGGGCGATGGGGCGCGGGTTTGTCGTGGGCGATCAGGCGGTGCCGATCGTGCCGGGCGCAATCCTGTTCGATCTGCTGAACGGGGGCGCCAAGGGTTGGGACGACAACCCCTACAAGGCGCTGGGGCGCGCGGCGCTGGATTGTGCGGCGGCTGAATTCGCCCTGGGATCGGCCGGCGCGGGTGCCGGGGCCATGACCGTGAACCTGAAGGGGGGGCTGGGGTCGGCCTCGGTGGTGCTGGGTAATGGCGTGACGGTCGGGGCATTGGTGGCGGTCAATGCGCTGGGGGCGGTCACGATGGGGGATGGGCCGGAATTCTGGGCCGCACCGTTCGAGATGGGCGATGAGTTTGGCGGGCGGGGTGCCGGGCAATTCGATCCGCGCGCGCCGTTACGCCACAAGGGCCAGCCGGGCGGTGCCACCACCATTGCGATCGTGGCCACAGATGCGGCCCTGACGCAGGCGCAGGCCCAGCGGATGGCCGTGGCCGCCCATGACGGCATGGCGCGCGCGATTGTGCCCAGCCACACCCCGATGGATGGCGATCTGGTCTTTGCGGCAGCCACGGGCGCGCGGGCCTTGGCCGACCCGGTTTTCGATACGCTGGAGATCGGTCATGCCGCCGCCTGTTGTCTGGCGCGGGCGATTGCGCGGGGCGTGTATCTGGCCAGCCCCGCCACGGGCGATCTGCTGCCATGCTGGCAAGCCCGGTTCGGGTAATCGCCGGCAATCTTCATGATCGCGACACCAGAGTGTTACGTCACGGTTACGCAAGCGCGTCACAGACACGGGCAGAACTTCTGACCTTTGGGGACGCAACAATGACAGCACGCCTTTTGGGCCTTACATCGGTTCTGGCGCTTTGCGCCGGGGCCGCATCGGCCGACATGAATTTCAACCGCATCGCCGCCTTTCCGACCGTTGCCAATATGGGCGAGGACGACGATACCGGGCGCGAAAGCTCGGCCGAGATCATTGCCGCTACCGATGACGGCATGATGCTGGCCTATACCGACAGTCCGCTGGGCGTGCTGGGCCGGATCGACATCACGGATCCTAAGATGCCCAAACCGCTGGGCAATATCGAAATGGGTGGCGAGCCAACATCGGTTGCGATCATCGGCACAACGGCCTTTGTCGGCGTGAACACCTCGGAAAGCTATGTCGCGCCATCGGGCAGCCTGAAGGTTGTTGATCTGAAAACCGGCCAGATCACCGGCGAATGTGCCCTGTCAGGCCAGCCCGACAGTGTGGCCAAGGCCAAGGACGGGTCGTTCATCGTGATCGCCATCGAGAACGAGCGCGACGAAGACCTGAATGACGGCGCTATTCCGCAAATGCCGGCTGGCATGCTGGACATGATCGCGATCAGGGATGGAAAGGCCGATTGTGGCAGCCTGAAATCTGCCGACATGACCGGCCTGGCCGAGATCGCCCCCACCGATCCTGAACCCGAATTCGTCGATGTGAACGGGCTGGGCGAAACCGTTGTGACCATGCAGGAAAACAACCACCTGGCGGTTGTGTCCAAAGACGGCAAGGTGCTGGCCCATTTTTCGGCGGGCACCGTCGATCTGGAAGGCATCGACGCCACGGACGAGCGCGGCGCGCTGGTCTTCGACGAAAGCCAGCCGGGTCGCAAACGTGAGCCTGACGCGGTGAAGTGGATCGACGACGATCATTTTGCCATCGCCAATGAAGGCGATTACGAAGGCGGTTCGCGCGGCTGGACGATCTTTTCCAAGGCCGGCGATGTGGTATTTGAAAGCGGCACCAGCTTTGAACAGGCGGTGATCCAGATCGGCCATTATCCCGACAAGCGATCCGACGCCAAGGGAATCGAGCCGGAATCGATCGAGGTCGGCACATTCAACGGCACGCCAATGGTTTTCGTCGGTGCGGAACGCGCATCGGTGGTGGGTGTCTATGATGTCTCCAACCCCGCCGCGCCGGTGTTGAAACAGATCCTGCCATCGGGGATCGGGCCGGAAGGATATGTCGCCATTCCGTCGCGCAACCTGTTGGTATCGGCAAACGAGGTCGATCTGGTCGAGGATGGCGGCGCACGCAGCCACGTGATGATCTATGAATATCAGGACGCCCCGGCGGCCTATCCGCAACTGACATCGGCGGGTGCTGACAAACTGATCGGCTGGGGGGCCATTTCCGGCCTGGTCGCGGGCGAAGGCAGCACGATCTATGCCGTGAATGACAGTTTTTACGGGTATCAACCAACAATCTTTACCATTGACGCATCAACCACCCCGGCACGTATTACCGATGCGACCTATGTCACGCGCGCCGGAATGCCCGCACAGATGCTGGACATGGAAGGCATCACGCTGGATGGCAAGGGCGGGTTCTGGATCGCTTCGGAAGGGCGCACCGACCGGCTGATCCCGCATGCGATCTATAACGTGAATGCCAAGGGCGCGATCAAAAAGGAAATCGCCCTGCCTGCCGAACTGCTGGCCGTCGAAAGCCGTTTTGGCTTCGAGGGCATCACCATGATCGGCGATACACTGTGGATGGCCGTTCAGCGCGAGTGGAAAGATGATCCCGAGGATCACGTCAAGCTGGTGGCCTATGACACCAAGACTGAAGAATGGGGCGCGGTTCTGTATCCCAAGGCCAAACCCGATACCGGCTGGGTCGGTCTGTCGGAAATCGTGGCGCAGGGCGACTGGGTTTATGTGATCGAGCGTGACAACCTGATCGGCGCGGCGGCGGTCACGAAAAAGGTCTATCGCATCCCGGCATCCGAAATGGTCGCAGCACCCTTGGGCGGCGATCTGCCGGTCGTGACGAAGGAAGAGGTCAGCGACCTGATCCCGGCGCTGAAATCCTTTGGCGGCTATGTCGTCGACAAGATCGAAGGGCTGGCCATCACCGATGACGGCACGATCTGGGCCGCCACGGATAATGACGGCGTCGATGACAGCTCGGGCGAGACATTCTTCTGGAAAATCGGCACCGCGAAATAATCGCCATTTCAACCATGGAAAAAGGGAGGGGATCGCCCCTCCCTTTGCGTTTCATCAGGCCGCAGCTCAGGCGTCGTGGGTTTCAACCACCCGCGATTCAATCTGATCGCCCTTGGCGATCTCGATACGCCGGGGTTTCAGGGCCTCGGGCACTTCGCGCACCAGATCGACATGCAGCATGCCATCGGCATGGGTGGCACCCGTCACGCGCACATGATCGGCCAGATGGAAGCGGCGCTCGAACGCGCGGGTGGCGATGCCGCGATGCAGATAGGTGCGGTCGCTGTCTTCCTCGGCCTTGCGGGCGGAAATGACCAACGTGTTTTCCTTGGTGTCGACCGAAAGTTCGTCGGCCGAGAACCCCGCAACCGCCACCGAAATACGATAGCTGTTCTCGGTGGTCTTCTCGATGTTGTAGGGCGGATAGGTCGGCTGGGTGACCTCGCTGGTCAGCACGCGCTCCATAAGATCGGCCACGCGGTCAAAACCAACAGTGGCACGGTAAAGCGGCGAAAGATCATAGGTTCTCATCATGTCATCCTCTTCAGAGCGATGGAATACATGCCCTCCTGTCACAGGACGGGCGGTTCGTCGCGCAGGCCCGTGATGGCACCTGCATGGCACAGATGTGGGAATGGCATTTCGCGCTGTCAAGATATCGGTCAGCGCGTCCCGTCGGTCATGGCTTGATGAATTTCGACCCGTTCGCGGGCCGATCATCATAACCGAAGCGGCGGATGGCGCGCGCCTGATTGTCGATCACCCCTTCGCCTGCTGTCAAACGGCCTTTCAGGAAATCCAGCGATGAATCGATGGCCGTGCTCAGCGCAACGCGCTGGTCTTGCAGGTCGGCCTTGGACGATACCACCGACACGATTTCAGGGCGGCCGTTCCGGGTGGTAAAGACCGGCGCGCCTGACGATCCGAAATTCACATCGCATGACAGCATCAACACACCGGGGCGCCCCGCCAGGACATGGCAGATTTCCTGCAACGATGGCGCGTCCGCGCGGTCCTGCGCATAGGAAACTACGCCGACCTCATCGCCCTGATGTGCCCGGCTGGTAACCGGCAGTGGCAATATCCCGGGCATGCGGATCGGGCGATCCAGTTGCAGCAAGGCCAGATCATAGGCCACGCGGCTGACCCTGTCCGTGTCGCCATAACGATAGCGCGGATGGATCACCACGCGCCGTATCCCGCGATAGGCATCGGCGTTGCCATTGCGAAAGCCGGCCAGAAACTGCAGATCGTCCAGATCGAAGGGCTGGCCGGTGGATTTGTCATACATGCAATGGGCCGCCGTCAGCACCAGATCATCGCCAACCAGCGTTGCGGTGCAAAACCCGCGACGGCCCAGATCAAGCCGGCCCACGGCCTTCCATCCCTTGCCGTCATCAAAGGTCGAAAGCTGGCGCAGCGGCGTTTCCTGGGCTGCGGCGATCGTGCAGAACACCCCGAAAACCAGAATTGACATGATCCACAGGTGGCGCATTCGGTCTCCATTCACCCGGGATCCGTTTAGCGGCCTGATGGGGCAGGATTATGGCTGCTGTTTGACGAATGCGCGCGGTCGAGGCCCGCCGGTCGCCCAATCCAGCAATTCAACGATATGAACCACGGGTATGGAGCCGCCCGACGCGATCTGGACCATGCAGCCGATATTGCCGGTCGCGATCACATCCGGCGCCAGCGCCGCCAATGTCTGCACCTTGCGATCCCGTAACCGGACCGAGATTTCAGGCTGCAGCAGGTTATAGGTTCCCGCCGATCCACAGCACAGATGCGGGTCGGTCGGTTCGCTCACCTCGAATCCGGCCCGCTGCAGCAGGGCCTTGGGGCCGCTGCGCAGTTTTTGCCCGTGCTGCAGCGAACAGGCCGCGTGATAGGCCACCCGAACCCCCGAAACCGGCCCTTCGGGCAGATCCAGCGCGACTGCCAGTTCGGTTATGTCTTGGGCCAACCCGGCCACTAGCGCCGCATCTGCCGCCAGCGGATCATCCTGAAACAGATGCCCGTAATCCTTGATCGTGGTGCCGCAGCCCGATGTATTGATCACAATCGCATCCAGCGGCGCGCGGGCATGTTCGGCCGCAAAGGCGCGGATCGCACGCGCCGCACTGGCCCGCGCCTGATCCGTCTTGCCCATATGCAGCGTCAGCGCCCCACAGCAGCCCGCATCGGGCACGATCACCACATCGCAGCCCGCCCGGCGCAGGAACCGGATCGTGGCATCGTTGATATCGGTGTTCAGAACCTTTTGCGCGCATCCCGTCATCAACGCCACACGCCGACGCCGAAGCCCGGTGGCCGCAAAGACCTGTGGCGCATCATTGGGGCTGACGGGGGGCACAACACGCGGGGCCAGCGCCACCATGGCCCGCAACCGTGCATCGGGTATCAGCCGTGCCAAAGGTCGGCCAAGGCGCGCCGCCGACAGGGCCAGCCGGAACCGCCCCGGATAGGGCAGAATACGCGCCAGCAGCCAGCGCAATGCCCGGTCGGCAAAGGGGCGGCAATAGGTCTGTTCGATATGGTCGCGCGCATGGTCCAGCAGATGCATGTAATCCACACCGGACGGGCAGGTTGTCATGCAGGACAGGCACGACAGGCAACGGTCGATATGTTTTACGGTCTCGGCATCGGCGGGGCGGCCCGATTCCAGCATATCCTTGATCAGATAGATCCGCCCTCGCGGGCTGTCCAACTCGTCGCCAAGCAGCAGATATGTGGGACAGGTCGCGGTGCAGAACCCGCAATGCACGCAGGCGCGCAGGATCGCATTTGACCGCGCGGTGGCCGGGTCGCGCAACTGGTCGGGTGTGAAACTGGTCTGCATCGTGTTCCTTTTACACCGGCAGGGGGGCGGGTGGCATATCGCCTGTCAGGCCTGCATTCAGGATACCGCGCGGGTCGAACTGCCGCCGCAGCCCCGCGGCAAGGGCAGCCACCGGTGCGGGTTCGGGCGGAAACACCGCCAGCCTGTTCCGTGCGGCCTTATCGGCACGGATCAAGGTGGCGTGGCCCCCGATCCCCACAAGCGCCGGCCGGATATCCCGCCCCGGCGCGACCAGCGCCCAGACCAGCCCGCCGCCCCAGTCAAGGATCACCCGGTCCGCGCCGATCGCGGCTGCCACACCCGGCCCGTCGCCCGGCTTGGCCGATATGCGCCAGACATCACCGGGCCGGGTCGCAAAGGCGGTGACATCGCGGATATTGGTCCAGATCCGGGCCACTTGTGTCGCATCGTCGATCACCTCGGCCGGGCCGAAATCCGCCAGCAGGCGCCGCAACCGTTCTGCCCGCGCCGCCACCGCATCGTGAAACCCTTCAATGCGGATCAGGGTTTCGGGTGCCCCGCTGGCCCCGTCGGGCAGATGTGCGGCGCCGGTCACCTCGAAGGGCGAACCCAAGGCGACCGACAGCGCCTGCACCGCACGGATATTGTCCAGCCCACGGATCAACAGGCAAACCGCGGCCTCGGGCACAGGAAGGGTCTTGAAAGACAATTCCGTCAGCACCCCCAACGTGCCGAAACTGCCCGCCATCAGCCGCGCCAGATCATAGCCGGTGACATTCTTCATCACCCGTCCGCCATTGCGGATGACGGTGCCGCGCCCATCGACAAACCGCACGCCGATCAGGCTGTCCCGGCAGGCCCCCGCCTGAACCCGGCGCGGGCCGGATGCGTTTACGGCCACCATTCCGCCCAGGGTCGGTGCGCCGGTGGTGCCCAGCAAGGCGCGGTGATCCATCGGTTCGAACGCCAGGCGCTGGCCCTCGGCGGCCAGTGCGGCCTCGACCACTGCCAGCGGCGTGCCGGCGCGGGCGACAAGGGTCAGCGCCCCCGGTTCATACAACGTTATCCCGCTCAGCCTGGCGACCGACAGACCCGCCCCCTGGACGGGCCGACCGATATCGCGCGTTCCGCCGCCAATGATGCGCAGCGGCCCCTGCGCAGCGGCGATGGCATCGGCCAGATCGGCCTCTGACTCGGGCCGGATCATGCCGCGCCCCCTGCCTTGCCACCGTCACCCGCACGACGCCCCGCACTGATGGCCAGCGGAAACACCTTGGCCGGATTCAACAGCCAGCCGGGGTCGAACACATCCTTGACCCGCATCTGGGCCTCCATGTCGGCGGGCGAAAACTGCACGCCCATAAGATCGCGCTTTTCGACACCGACACCATGTTCGCCGGTCAGGCATCCGCCCACGGCCACGCAAAGTTTCAAAATCTCGGCCCCCAGTGCCTCGGCCTGCGCAAGCGCGCCGGGGGCATTGGCGTTATACAGGATCAACGGGTGCAAATTGCCGTCACCTGCATGAAAGACATTGGCCACCTGCAAACCGAAATCGATGGCCAGTTCTTCGACGCGCTGCAAGACCGGCGCCAGTTGCGAAACCGGGATCACCCCGTCCAGACAAATGTAATCAGCCATTTGCCCCATCGCGCCAAAGGCCGATTTCCGGCCCAGCCAGATACGCGCGCTTTCGTCATCCGAGCGGCTTTCGCGCAGCGCGACCGGGTTGTGACGCTCTGCGATCTTGCGAATACGCGCCAGTTGCGCGTCGATTTCGGGCGGCGATCCTTCTACCTCGACGATCAACAGCGCCTCGCAATCGGGATAGCCGGCATGGGCAAAGGCCTCGGTCGCGCGAATGCAGGGGCGATCCATGAATTCGATGGCAACCGGCAACAGACCCGCGCGGATGATATCGGCAACGCAGGCCCCGGCGGTGGCGTTGCTGTCGAACCCGATCAACACCGGGCGCGCGCCTTCGGGCGCGGGCAGGATGCGCAGAATTGCCTCGGTCACGACGCCCAACTGGCCCTCTGACCCGCAGACCACCGCCAAAAGATCCAGCCCGCCGGAATCCAGATGCGCGCCTCCCAGGTCGATCACGGTGCCATCCATCAACACCATGCGCACCCCCAACAGGTTGTTGGTCGTCACCCCGTATTTAAGACAATGCGCCCCGCCGGAATTCATCCCGATATTGCCAGCGATGGCACAGGCCAGCTGCGATGACGGATCAGGGGCATAGAAGAACCCGTCTTGCGCCACGGCCCCTGTCACCGACAGATTGGTGCGCCCGGTCTGAACCCGGATGAACCGGTTGGCATAGTCGACCTCAAGAACATCGTTCATTCTGGCGACCCCCAGAACCACGCTATCCGCCGTCGCCAGTGACCCGCCTGTCAGCGCCGTGCCCGCCCCACGCGGCACCACCGGCACGCCGGCCCGGTGACATATGCGCAGCACCGTGGAAACCTGGGCGGTATCGCGCGGCAAAACCACGCAAAGCGGCGCACAGCGATAGGCCGTCAGCGCATCGCATTCATAGGCACGCAGGCCGATCGCATCGTCGATTACCGCATCCGCGGGCAGGACGGCCCGTAGCTGCGAGATGATCGACGCCCGGTTCGACAGGATCACCGGGTTCGGCACAGGCATTTCCACGGTCATTCCTTTCCCGCCGGCGCAGCGTTTGACCCTCGCTTTATGCGCGCGACCGTCCTGATGGCGCAAGTGACAACCGGCTTCCTAGACGGGGCGGCGCAGGCGGCGGCCTTCGAACAGCCAGGCAGCAATGATCAGCAACGCCGACAGCAACAGGATCGCCCAGCCCGGCATCAGCGGTCTGACCGTGATATCGGCGGCGACATAGGCATTGCGCGGCGTGATCCCGACCCAGCCGCGCCCGGCGGCCGCCCGGCCTTCGCGCACCGCGCGGATCGCGGGCTGACCATCCTCCAGCGCCATGATCCCCCCGCGTGTAGCCTCGACAACATCGGCAAGGACATCGCCCGTGGCGATGGTCTGTTCAAATTCACGTGGCGCGGCGGGGCCTAGCGCGACGACGGTATCCAGATCGCCATCGGTCAGCCTGTATAGCCCGATATCGGGGCCTACGAACTCGGCGCTATAGCGCCCCGGCGTGGTTTCGGCCAGCGGCAGCACGGTCACGGCACCATCCGGCCCGGTGATCTGCACCTGCCTGTCGGCCTGCGTCAGCGACCGTCGGGTAATTGTCACTGTCTGGCCCTGTGCCGTGGCACGAAGGGCTTCTTCTTCCAGTTCGGGTTCCTTCATCATCCAATGGGCCAAACGGCGCAGCAATTCCAGTTGCGGCCCGCCCCCTTCGAACCCGCGATCCCACAGCCAGGCCTGATCAGAAACCATCAACGCAACGCGGCCCTCGCCAACCCTGTCCAACTGCAGCAACGCGCGCCCGTCTGCCCCCGACATCACCGTCTGCCCGCGCAACGGGTCAATCTCGATCAGCCGGAACCAGCGGCCCCAGTCATTTCCGTTCGCAGCGATCCATTGTTGTTCCAACCCTTCGGTCACCGGATGACGCTGGCCCAGATCGGTGATGGCGGGATGAAAGCCATCCTCGATCACACGCGCCGTAGGGGCCGCGGGCAGGATATCCGCCAATGGCGAACGATACAGGCTGTCGGCACTGGCAAAATCCGGGCCCGCCGCGATCAGCAGCGCGCCGCCATCCTGAACATAGCGGCGAATATTCTCGAAATAGGCCGTGGGCAGAATTCCCCGCCGCCGATAACGGTCGAAAATGATCAGGTCGAATTCGTCGACCTTGTCCATGAACAGCTCGCGGGTTGGAAAGGCGATCAGCGACAATTCGGTCACCGGCACACCGTCCTGCTTGTCGGGCGGGCGCAGGATGGTGAAATGCACCAGATCGACACTGCTGTCCGATTTCAGAAGATTACGCCAGGTACGCTCGCCCGGATGCGGTTCGCCCGACACCAGCAGCACGCGCAACCGGTCACGCACGCCATTGATCTGCACCACGGCACCGTTATTGCGATCGGTCAGTTCGCCCTCGGCGGTGGCGACCTGGAACTGGATAACATTCATGCCCCCATGGCGCAGCGTCACCGGCAGATCCAGATCGCGGCCAACGGGCACTGAAAACACCTGCGGTTCCTCGCCATCGACACTGATTGAAAGCTGCGCCATTGTCCCGGCGGCATCGGGCACCGCGCCCTGGTCATCGACGCGCAAGGTCAGCGTCACCGGCTCGTCCAGAATGGCAAAGGCGGGCGCATTGGTAACGATCAGCCGGCGATCCCAATCTGTGTCGTGACCGGTCAGCAGCGCATGCAGCGGCGCGGGCATGTCGGGGGCGGCCTCGATGTCATGCACCCGGCCATCGGTCAACAGGATCGCCCCGGCCAGACGCGCACGCGGCACATCGGCCAGCGCCTGCGCCAGCGCCCCCATCATCAGCGTACCGCCATCGCCCGGCGCATCGGCAAGATGCACGATCCGCAACTCGGTATTACCCAGCGCAGCCACCTGCGTGGTGATGCGATCAATGGCCGCGGCAGTCTGATCGGCACGGTCCGACAGGCGTTGGCTGGAACTGTCATCAACCACCAGAACCACGATATCGGACAAGGGCGAACGGTTCTCTGTCTGCAAGGACGGGTTGGCAATGGCCAGTAAAAGTACCGCCGCCGCCAGCGCCCGGATCCACCAGCCCCGCAACCCGCGCCAGGCCGCCAGAACGATCAGGCCGGCCACCAGCCCCCACACGGCCCAGACCACGGCCCAGGGCAGCAGCATGTCAAAGATCACCAGCCCGCTCATTGGCCCAACCTGTCCAGCAGCGCGGGCACATGCACCTGATCGGATTTATAGTTGCCGGTCAGCACATGCATGATCAGGTTGATTCCGAAGCGATAGGCAACCTCTCGCTGGCGTTCCCCGGCATAGCCGCGCCCCACGGGGTAAAGCTGCAACCCCTGTTCATCAACGGCCCAGGCAGACGCCCAGTCATTCCCGCCGATCACCACCGGCGTGACCCCGTCATTGAGGTTGCGAAACGGCATGCCTTCCACCTGTTGCGCATCGGCAGGTGCGGCCTCGACCCAGACATCGCGGCCATCGAAACGGCCGGGAAAATCCTGCAACAGATAAAAGGTGCGCGTCAGCACATGATCGGCCGGAATGGGTTCCAGCGGCGGTATGTCCAGCGGGCGGGCCAGTTGCTGCAACCGCCGCCCCGCAGGCGACCCGCCGCCAAATCGTGCGACATCCGCGTCACGTGTATCGAACAGGATCATGCCCCCACTGCGCAGATAGCGGTTCAGCCGGGCATAAGCCTGATCGGATGGCACCGGCTGCGACTGCGACACCGGCCAATAGAGAAACGGAAAGAACGACAATTCGTCGGTTTCAAGGTTCACGGCGATCGGTGCTGCCGGTTCAACCGATGTGCGCTGGGTCAGCTTGGCCGACAACCCGCGCAATCCGGCATGGGCGATGGCATCCAGCGATGCATCGCCCGTAATGATATGGGCCAGAACCACCCCGGATGTCGCCGCGATGGCGCGCCCGTCATCCGATTGCGCGCGGGCACCGGGCGGCGTGACCAGCATCAGCGCCACCAGCCCGGCCACCGCCCCACCGCGCCCGACACGCAGCCGGCCCGACAACGCCAGTGCCGCAATCGCATCCAGCGCCAGCAGCGCCAGCGCCAGCGCCAGCAGCCAGCCCTTGAGCGGGGTCTCGCGCGCCACGACCAGACCTTCCACCGCAATGCGCGCTGGCCAGTCGGCGGCGGCCAGTGCGGTGTCATCTGCGAAAACGTTCAAGGCGATCCGCCGATCCGAACCCGCATACAGCCCCGGCGGGTGGCTGGCCGAAACCATACCCGCGGCCAGCGCTTCACCCGGCACACCGGCCAGCGTTCCGGCATCCACCAGCTCGCCGAAGGCATTCAGCATCTGTTCGGGCACCCATGTGGTGCCAGCCAGATCGGCGGCATCGGGCCGCGCCGGGCGCGTCGATACCGCCAGACGTTCCAGCATCTGCACGAACAGGCCAGACAGCGGCAGGCTGGACCATTGCGCATTGGCGGTGACATGGAACAGCACGATCTGCCCCTGCCCCACGCGTTTGCGTGTCACCAGCGGCGTTCCATCGGCCAGCGCCGCGATCGACCGCGCCGCCAGATCGGGGTCGGGCTGGGCCAGAACCTGGGCGGTGACCTGCACATCCTCGGGGACGGGAAGGCCCGCAAAAGGCGATGTATCATCAAACGGACGCAGCGATTTGGGCTCGCCCCAGCTCATCGCGCCGCCGACGCTGCGACCACCGGCCCGCAGCCGCACCGGCATCAGCGGGTCTTCGGTATCGCGGCTGATATCGCTGGCGGCCAGTCGCGGTCCGGCAAAACGCACCAGCAGCCCGCCCTTGTCCAGCCAGTCCAGCAGCGCGCGCTGTTCTCCGTCCGATACAGTGGCCACATCGGCCAGCACGATCACATCGGGGCTGGCCAGCAGCGCATCGCCCAGCCCCCCCTCGATCAGATCGGCGGTGGGGGCCAGCGCCTGATGCAGATAATGCAGCGGCGATAACAGCTCCAGCCCTTCACGGTCATCGCGCGCGGCGATCAGGGCCACCTTGCGCCGCTTGAGGCTGTCATCGGTCAGGCTGACAGCGCCTGCCGAACGCACCCCTTCAAGGGTGAAACGCGTTACCCGGTTGCGCAGTTCGGCGGGCAGGACAAGTTCGGCATCGGCCTGCATCTGCATTGGGTCAAATGTCACCGGCACCCGCGCCAGATCGCGGTCGATGCCATTGGGGTCTGGCCCGCGCGCCACCAAGGTGGTTTCCACCGCATCCCCGGCCCGGGCCCGCAAGGCGGTCAAGGCGATCTTGCCGGCATCGAAACGGGCCGGGCGCAGCGCATAGACCGGGCGCGGGCTTTCGAACACACGCACCTGCCCGCGCCGCTCCAGCGCGGCCAGCACATCGGCGCGGCTGTCGCGCGCCACCCCGTCCGACATCCAGAACGTGTCGAACGCCCCCGAAAGCCCGCCGGCCCAGTCCCGAAGCGCAGCGTCATCGGGGTTCCATGCGCGCGGGGCCAGCCCGCGCAAACCGGCCTTCCAGATATTAGCGGCCTGAAACGGCAACGGCCCATCTGGCAGATCAGTGGCCAGCACCACGGCCACGGGCCGTGCGCCGCGCCCGGCATCATCCAGCAGCGTGTCCAGCCGCGCGATCCGGCGGTCCCAGTCACGCGCGTCGGCCCAACTGCCGTCAATCAGCACCAGCAACGGCCCGCTGCCCGCCCGCTGATCCTGCGGGTTCAGCACCGGCCCGGCAAAGCCCAGGATCACCGCCGCCAGCGCCAGCATCCGCAGCAACAACAGCCACCACGGCGTCTTGTCTGTCTGATGGTCGTCATCGCGCAGCCCCAACAGCAGCGCCACCCCCGGAAACCGCCGCCGGATCGGCGCAGGCGGCACCGCGCGCAGCAACAGCCACAGCACCGGCAATGCCGCCAGCCCCAGCAACAGCCAGGGCGCCGTAAAACCGATGGGGCCCAGAATCAGCATCAGCGCCCCCGTTCCAGGGCGCGATACAGCCACAACAGCGCCCCCGGCGCGCTTTGGCCGGTATGGTGGCAGTTGTAATGCCAGCCGGTCAGCCGGGCCAGATCGGCCAGACGCGCCTTGCGCGCCGCCAGACGATCCAGATACCGGGCGCGCAGATCGCCCGCCTTCAGGGTTTCATGGCGCAGGCTGCCGCCCATGCTTTCGAATATGGTGCGCCCGTCAAAGGGAAAGCTTTCCTCTTGCGGGTCAAGAACTTGCAGCAACGCACCGCGCACGCCGCGATCGGCGGCCTTGGTCAGCGCGGTTTCCACGGCGGCCATATCGCCCAGAAAATCCGACACGAACACCGCCCGCGATCCGGGCAGCATCCCGCGCGCCTCGGGCACGCCGTAATCGGGGGCATCGGCCTGATCGGCAAAAGCCTGTGCCAGCCGCAACAGTTGCAATTCACCCCGGCGCGGCGGCAGGGCATGGCCCGCCAGTCCCACCCGTTCGCCGCCCCGGATCAGCAGAATCGCGGCGGCCAGCGCCAGCAGACGCGCCTGATCACCCTTGGACGGATGCCGCCCATCGCCCGCAAAGCGCATGGATTGCGCATCATCGACCCAGATCAGAACGCTTTGCGCCGCCTGCCATTCCTTTTCACGCACGAAATGCTGATCCGACCGGGCCGAACGGCGCCAGTCAATATTGCGCGCCTCATCCCCCGGATGCACGGGGCGGTATTGCCAGAATTCATCTCCCATGCCCGCGCGCCGCCGCCCGTGTTCGCCCAGCAATACGGTGGCAGCCAGATGCTCGGCCCCCGCCAGCAGCGGCGGCAGCGACGCCGCCAGCCCTTCGGCACGGGCGCGCAGGGTGGCGGGTGTGGGTGTCACGCCGCGGCCTCGATCCCGGTCACGCGGTCGATGACGGCGGTGATGATATCCTCCAGCGCCTCGCCCCGCGCGCGGGCAGCAAAGGACAGCGCCATGCGGTGTTTCAGCACCGGGCCCGCCATGCGCGCCACATCATCCACCGACGGCACCAGCCGCCCTTCCAGCAATGCCTGCGCCCGCACCCCCAGCATCAGCGCCTGCGCGGCGCGCGGCCCCGGCCCCCAGGCCACGTTTTCGCGCACCATCTGCGGCGCATCCGCATCACCCGGGCGACAGGCACGCACCAGATCAAGGATCGCGGCGACCACGGCCTCGCCCACCGGCATGCGCCGGATCACCGCCTGCGCGGCGATCAGATCATCGGCGGTGAACACGGCATGGGCGCGGTCTTCGGTGACGCCCGTGGTGGCGATCAGGATGTCATGCTCGGTCTGGCGGTCGGGATAGGGCACGTCGATCTGCACCAGAAAACGGTCAAGCTGTGCCTCGGGCAGGGGATAGGTGCCTTCCTGTTCAATCGGGTTCTGCGTGGCCAGAACATGAAACGGCGCGGGCAGCGCGTGTTCCTGCCCGGCGATTGTCACCATGCGTTCCTGCATGGCCTGCAATAGGGCCGACTGGGTGCGGGGACTGGCGCGGTTAATTTCATCCGCCATCAGAAGCTGGCAAAAGATCGGCCCCTTGATGAACCGAAAGGCACGGCTGCCATCGGCGGCGGACTCGAGCACCTCGGACCCCAGGATATCGGCCGGCATCAGGTCGGGGGTGAACTGGATGCGCGCGCCGTTCAGCCCCATCACGGTGGACAGCGTATCAACCAGCCGCGTCTTGCCCAGCCCCGGCAACCCGATCAGCAACCCGTGCCCGCCGCATAACAGCGCGCTTAACGTCAGATCGACCACACGTGGCTGCCCGATGAACCGTCTGGTTATGCTGCCCCGTGCCAGCGCCAGCTTTTCGCCCAGCGCCTCTATTTCATCCACCAGTGTGGCATCGTCGGCCATGACATCTCTCCATCCGGTCCTATATGGTCTATTAAAGGGAACTATCCCGCCCGGCACAAATGACAAAAAGAACCTGCGGACAAATGATCGTGAAACCCGACGTTGAAAATCTGGCCTCTGCCGCCCGCAAGGCAGGCAAAAAAGGCCCGCCCCCCGTTCATTTGTGGAATCCGCCCTTCTGTGGCGACCTGGATATGCGGATTGCGCGTGATGGGACATGGTTTTACCTGGGCACACCCATCGGACGCCCCGGATTGGTGAAACTGTTTTCATCCATCATCCGCAAGGATGGCGATGACTATTTTCTGGTCACTCCGGTTGAAAAGGTCGGCATAACGGTCGAGGACGCGCCTTTCGTGGCGGATGACTTCGATGTGTCGGGCAGTGGCGAATCGCAGCAGATCACCTTTACCACCCATGTCGGCGATAGCGTGACCGCCGGGCCGGATCACCCCATCCGGGTGGTGCGCGACCCCGAAACCGGCGAACCGTCCCCCTATGTCAATGTGCGCGCCAATCTTGAGGCCCTGATCGACCGCAAAAGCTTTTACCGGCTGGTCGATATCGGCGCGCATCATCCGCATGACGGCCAAAGCTGGTTTGGCCTGTGGTCAGGCGGGGCGTTCTTTCCGGTAATTCCGTCGGCGGAATTACCCTAATCGCGATCCGCACATCCCTTTTGCGCCGTCTCGGCCTCAAGCGTGACATGCCTGAGATTGAATTGATCTGCCAGCGCGGCCTTTACCCGCGCGGTGACTTCGGCAAAATCGGCACCCTGCGTCACGACCAGATGCGCCTGAAACGCGGTGCGATGTTCGTCGATCTGCCACAGATGCACGTGATGCAGATCTTCGACGCCTTCATCGGCGCGAATGTGATCGGTGACACGCGCCAGATCCGGCGCACCGGGTGTGCCCAGCATCAGGATGCGGATCACCGGCATCACCTCGCGTCCGGCCTGCCACAGGATATAGGCGGCAATACCCAGCGTCACCAATGGATCAACCAGCCGCCAGTCATAGATCAGGATCAGCGTGCCGGCGAAAATCACCGCGACCGATCCCAGCGCGTCTGCCACGTTATGCAGGAACGCCGCCCGGATATTCACGCTGTCCTTTGCCATCGCAAAGGTCAGCAGCGCGGTGATCACATCCACCACCAGCGCCACGCCCGCGATGATCACGACGATCCAGCCATCGACGCCGGGCGGATCGATCAGGCGCATCACCGCCTCGGCCACCAGATAGACCGCGATGACCAACAGCGTCGTGTAATTGATCAGTGCCGCCACCACCTCGGCCCGGCCATAGCCGAAGGTCATCGCGTCATCACGCGGGCGGCGGGCAATACGGCGGGCGGCAAAGGCCACGATCAGCGATATCGCGTCGGAAAAATTATGGATGGCATCGGCAATCAGCGCCAGTGACCCCGACAGAACCCCGCCGATGATCTGCGCCAGCGTCAGAACCATGTTGACGCCGATCGCCCAGATGATCCGCCGGTCGCCTGTGGCGGCATGGTGATGATCATGCGGCATTTACCAACCTATCGAACGATTTTCCGCAGAAAAATCGGCCCCCTAATGCGCCTGCGCCCAGTTCGCGCCCTGTCCGGCCTCGACCGTAAGGGGCACATCAAGATGAATGGCGGGCATGGCCGCGCCTTCCATAACGTCGCGCACAGTGGAAATGGTATCGTCCACGGCGGCGGCGTCCACCTCGAACAGCAATTCGTCATGCACCTGCAACAGCATCCTGGCGGGCAACCCGGCAATGGCATCCGGCATACGCACCATCGCACGGCGTATCACATCGGCGGCCGTGCCCTGAATGGGCGCGTTGATGGCCGCGCGTTTGGCAAAGCCGGCATGCGGCCCCTTGGCGTTGATCTCGGGCGTATGGATTTTTCGCCCGAACAGCGTCTGGACGAAACCGTGTTCTTTGGCAAAACTGATGGTTTCATCCATATATTCACGAATACCGGGGAAGCGTTCGAAATAGCGGTCGATGAACCCCTGCGCCTCGGCGCGGGGGATGCGCAGATTGCGGGCAAGGCCAAAGCCGGAAATGCCGTAAATTACCCCGAAATTGATCGCCTTGGCCTTGCGCCGGATATCCGGCGTCATCTGATCCAGCGGCACATCGAACATTTCGCTTGCCGTCAGGGCGTGAATATCCTGCCCGTCCCGGAACGCCTGTTTCAGGCTTTCGATATCCGCCACATGCGCCAGGATGCGCAATTCGATCTGGCTGTAATCAAGGCTGAGCAGCACCTTGCCGGGTTCGGCCACGAAGGCCTCGCGGATACGGCGGCCTTCCTCGCTGCGGATCGGAATATTCTGCAGGTTCGGATCGGTCGAGGCCAGACGCCCCGTATTCGCCCCTGCGATGGAATAGGACGTATGCACCCGCCCCGTTTCGGGGTTGATATGGTCCTGAAGCGCGTCGGTATAGGTCGATTTCAGTTTCGACAGTTGCCGCCAGTCCAGCACGCGGGCGGGCAGGTCATGGCCTTCGGCGGCCAGGTCTTCCAGCACATCGGCACCCGTGGCATAGGCCCCGGTCTTGCCCTTGTTGCCGCCGGGCAGGCCCATCTGATCGAACAGAACCTCGCCCAGTTGCTTGGGGCTGCCCACATTGAAACTGTGCCCGGCCAGTTGATGAATCTCATCCTCCAGCGCCGCCATTTTCTGCGAAAATGCGTTGGACATGCGAGACAGCGTGTCGCGATCGACCTTGATGCCGGTCATCTCCATCTGCGCCAGGACCGGCACCAGCGGGCGTTCCAACGTTTCATAGACGGTGGTGACGCGGGCCCGGTGCAGTTGCGGTTTGAGCACCTGCCACAGTCGCAGCGTGATATCGGCATCCTCGGCGGCATAGCGCACGGCATCATCAATCGGCACCCGGTCAAAGGTGCGCGCCGATTTGCCCGACCCCAGCAGCGGTTTGATCGGGATCGGAGTGTGGTTCAGATAGCGTTCAGACAGCGCGTCCATGCCATGCCCGTGCAGCCCGGCGTGCTGTGCATAGGAAATCAGCATGGTGTCGTCGATCGGGGCCACGTTTATGCCATGGCGCGCAAAAATCTTGGCGTCGTATTTCATGTTCTGGCCGATTTTCAGAACGGCCTGATCTTCCAGCAGCGGCCGAAGCATCGCCAGCGCGGTTTCCATTGCCATCTGCCCTGCGGCCAGCTTGTCCGACCCGAACAGATCGCCCGCCCCGTCGGCGCCATCCTTATGCGCCAGCGGGATGTAGCAAGCCTGTCCGGCATCAACGCATAGCGAAATACCCACCAGTTCGGCGCGCATTTCATCCAGGCTGGTGGTTTCGGTATCAACCGCCACCCAGCCGCGCCCCCGTGCCCGTGCGACCCAGACCGCCAGCGCATCGGCATCACGCACACACTCATAGGCATCCGGGTCAATGGGCGGCAGATCGGGCTGGGCGGGCGCATCTTCGGCGACGGGCGCATCGGGAATGGCCGGGGCGGCGATACCCATCTTTTCGGCGACCCGTTTGGTCAGCGTCCGGAATTCCATCTCGGTCAGAAAACCCATCAGCGTGTCGGCGTCGGGTTCGCGCACCTCTAGCGTGTCCAGCGTAAAATCAAGCGGCGTGTCGCAATCCAGTTGCACCAGCTTTTTCGACAATTCGATCTGGGCGCGATTTTCAAGCAGCACCTGCCGCCGTTTGGGCTGCTTGATCTCTTCGGCACGCGCCAGCAGGGTTTCCAGATCGCCATATTCCTGAATCAACAAGGCCGCCGTTTTCACCCCGATACCCGGCGCGCCGGGCACGTTATCGACGCTGTCACCGGCCAATGCCTGAATATCGACCACGCGATCGGGGCCAACACCGAACTTTTCGAACACCTCATCGGGGCCGATACGGCGGTTCTTCATCGCATCGAACATCTCGACGCCATCCCCGACCAGTTGCATCAGATCCTTGTCCGAGCTGATGATGGTGACGCGCCCGCCCGCATCGCGCGCCTGACAGGCCAGCGTGGCGATGATATCGTCGGCCTCATAGCCTTCCAGTTCCAGACAGGCGATGTTGAAGGCGTGGGTGGCACGCCGGGTCAGGGGCATCTGGGGGCGCAGGGCCTCGGGCATTTCTTCGCGATTGGCCTTGTATAGGTCATACATGTCGTTGCGAAAGGTGTGCGATCCCTTGTCGAACACCACGGCCACATGGGTTGGCGCATCGGGGCCTTTGTTATCTTCGACCATCTTGAAGATCATATTGCAAAAGCCTGCCACGGCACCGATCGGCATGCCGTCCGATTTGCGCGTCAGCGGCGGCAACGCATGAAACGCCCTGAAAATGAAGGCAGACCCGTCGATCAGATGCAGATGGCAGCCTTTGCCGAATGACATGGGCGGTCCTTTCAAACTGGGACAGGCCGACCCGGCCAAGGGAAGCGGGCTGGCCTATTTTATGGTGTCGGCGCAGCTTTCATGGACAAATTTCTTGTCACAATAGCCGCATTCGACAAAGCCGGTATCGTGATCGACCTGCAGCCACACGCGTGGATGCCCCAGCGCACCTTCGCCCCCGTCGCAAGCCACGCGCCAAGTGCTGACGATTTCGGTTTCAGGGGCTTTGATGGTCATTGGGGAGGGCTCCGTTACTGACGGCACAGGGGCCGCGTTTCGGTGGGCATGATAGCGATTGAACAGACACCGGCAAGCCGGAAAGCCGTATCAGGACGGGCGCACCAGCATTGCCCCCAGCGGATGACCAGCCAGGATATGCACATGGGTGTGGGGCACTTCCTGCATGCCGTGATCGCCGGAATTGAAGATCAGACGATAACCGGTGCCACCCGCACTCGGCTGCAGGCCCAGCATCCTGCACACCTCGGCGGTGGCGCGGTGGAAATCGACAAGCTCCTCAACCGGCGCTTCGGTGCTGAAATGATCGAAATTCACATAGGGCCCCTTGGGGATCACCAGCACATGAACCTCTGCCTGCGGGCGGATATCGTGAAAGGCCAGGCTATGTTCGGTTTCCAGCACGGTCTTGTTGGGAATTTCACCGCGCAGGATCTTGGCAAAGATATTCTGCGGGTCATAGGAATAGGCCATCTTGGAACCTCAATCGCTGAACAAGTAATGTGTGGCCGCAATTTCGCGCGCCTTGTCGGTAGGGATATCCAGAAACGCCGACAATTCCAATGTGTTCTCGTCCAGGCTGGCGCCTTCGCGCATGCGATGGAAATGTGCAAAGCCGGCATCGCGGATACGATCGGATTCAAACACCACATCATAGCGGATCGTGGGCAACAGCCGGTCAATGGTTTCCTGCGGTGTGCGCTCGCCCGCCAGTCCGACCCGCCGGGCATGGCCCAGAAGATACTCATCTGAAAATTCGGTCTGCACCTCCAGCAACCTTGTGGTGCAGCGGTCGGAATAAAAATCCTGCATCAGGTCGATATTGCTTGGGTCCAGGCAGATCACCAGCCGGTCGGTTTCGTAATAGTCGAACAGCATCCGCATCAGCGCCCGCCTGTGCCGGGTGCGTTTTTCCAGCGTCGTCTGGATACCACCCAGATCGGGCAGGTTGGTGTCTTCTTCGTTGAACAGATAGTCGATGGCAGGAAGGTTTGAAACCTGCCGCGTCCGTTCGACCAGCCGTTTGGCAACATGCCATTTCTTGCAGGTCACGATCATCAGTTCGCGTTCGCGGCCCAGGCTGGATTCGGTCTCCCAGAACCGGGGCGCAAACCGCCGCCCGATCCGGCCGCGCCCGGTCAGAAACTTGTACAGATCGCGCCCTTCGTTCGAGATCGCGAAGGTGCCGCCTTCGCTGGCATAAAGCGCGCCCAGCCTGCGCTTGAGTTCGGCGGCCTGCGGGGAAATCTTGCGCGCGAAGAGGAAGTCCTGACTGAGCAGCAGATCATAGTGGTCGTTATAGAACGTCGCCGGCATCCCATAATCCGAAAACACCAGAAAGGTCAGCGTGCGCGACTGGATTTCGGGCTCGGGCACCAGGTGGCGCACCAGCGTCTGAAAAAAGGTTTCGTCCGGTATCCATGTCGTGCGGAAGAAGCGCACCACATCGCGGCGCCTGCGGACGAATTCCAGAACGGCCTCGATCGTGCGCCGTCGCAGACACCACCATTGCGACCCGATCATGATCTGCAATTCATCCGGAATCCTGCGCGCCAGCCCCAGCTTTTTCTGCCATTGGAACGACCGATAGAACCATGCCTTGTGCGTGCGTTCGTTGAAGAAATGCCGATAGATCAGTCGGTCTTCCTTCAGGCCGGTCTTGATCCAGTCCGATGCGAAGAAATCGAAAGCTTCGATATAATCCAGATCGGCCGCGTCCAGAAACGCATGGGTGTATTCGGCCGATTTGATCGGCATGCAATCGCCCGACAGCATGTAGAAATGCGTGGCGCGGGGAAAGGCGGCCTCGGCCGCCTCGATGGCGTGCAGGGTGGCCTGCACCAGCGACCATTCCCCCCACCCGCATTTGATCCGCTTGCGCGCGAAGGTCACATTGGGATTGTCTTTCAGCGCCTCATGGATCTGCTGGAAATGCTCTTGCCTGGCGCGGGCGTCGAAATGGATCGCCATGAAATCGCCAACGGCGGTCAGCCGCCGCGCCTGCTGGATGATGGCCTCGGGGTCTTTGTGACACAAAAGGATATAGGCTATCTTTGCCATTGGCGCCTGTCATACGCGTCAGAATGGAACGGTCTTAACCGTGATACCGTGAACAGGCGTTGAATAAACAGCATTTCTTTGCTTACCTGCGCAAAGAATAAGCCAGTCCCGGCAAACCGGCGGCGCAGGAGGCAGAAAGACATGGGATTTCCCGGCACATGGATGACGCAAAGCGAAAGCATGGTTTATCGCGTGGTGCCAAAATGCGCCTGTTCGACCATCGGCCAGATCATGTTCTATTCCGACCATGGCGAATTTTTCGACGGTGATGTGCATGATGCCATGGAAGGCATGCACAAATGGGCGATCGAGGACAGCCAGCCACTGATCGAGGCCAATGTGAAGGGCCATAAATCCTATGCCTTCACCTGCGTGCGCAATCCCTATACCCGCATCCTGTCGTCGTTTTTCGACAAGATCTGCGGCATTCAGCGTAACGGAAAACGCTATCGCGGCAATCTGGTGCCGCTGCTGATCCAGAAATACGGCGTGCAGGTCGAAGGCGATTTCGACCAGATCGAAAGCTTTCGCCGCTTCTTGCTGTTCGCCCGCGACACCATCCGCTGGCGCCGCCCGATGGAGCCTGACATCCACTGGTCAGCCATTTCGGGGCATATTTCGACCTTCATCGTGAATGGCGGACGCTACGACAATATCTTTTTCACCGAGAAATTCGACGAAGGCATGCAATCCGTGCTGGATGCGGTCGAAACCCCGCACAAGGTTGATCTGGGCAGCATTCCCCGTTTCAACGAATCCGAAGGCCACGGACCCAAGCGTGCCCATCCGGTAGAAGACTATTTCGACGATCTTTCGATGCATCTGGTCTATGAAATCTACAAGCGCGATTTCAATCTGTTCCGATATGATTTCGAAAATCCCGGCAACAAGATGCCCCTGGGCGAGGTCGATCTTGACGAGGTTCACGCCAAGCTGGGCGCCTGATCCTCCCGGCCCGATCTAATAGCTGTATTCGGGGTAGATCCGCGTCAGATCGCCTTGCCAGTCGCCATTGTAATGCGCCAGCAGTTCGTCCGCGGGGGTCTGGCCGCTGTCCACGCTATCGTGCAAGGCGTTCAGGAAATGGCTTTCGTCAGGCACCATGCCACCTGCACCGGGGCGCGCCCGTGCCACCAGACCGGCGCGGGAAATCTCTACTGCCCGGGCCGCCAGATCACGCATCCTGATATCGCCGACCTGCGCCTGAAGCGCATCTTTTGACGCCGCCACCCGCAGCGCGTCGCGGGTTTCGGCATCCCAGCCCTTGACCAGATCCCAGGCCGCATCCAGCGCCGATTGATCATACATGATCCCGGTCCAGAACGCCGGCAACGCGCAAAGCCGCCGCCACGGCCCGCCATCGGCCCCGCGCATTTCGATGAATTTCTTCAGACGCGCTTCGGGGAAAATCGTGGTCAGGTGATCGGCGAAATCCGACAGCGTGGCAATCTCGCCCGGCAATGCGGGCAGGCGACCGGCCATGAAATCGCGGAACGACTGGCCCAGCGCGTCGATATATTTGCCGTCGCGATAGACAAAATACATCGGCACATCCAGCGCATAATCCACCCAGGATTCGAACCCGAAACCCTGATCGAACACGAAAGGCAGCATCCCGGTGCGCGCCGGGTCCAGATCGCGCCAGACGCGGGCGCGCCAGCTTTTGAACCCGTTGGGCCGACCATCAAGAAACGGCGAATTGGCAAACAGCGCGGTGGCCACGGGTTGCAGGGCCAGTGCCACGCGCATCTTCTGAACCATGTCCGCTTCGGACCCGAAATCAAGGTTCACCTGCACGGTGCAGGTGCGATACATCATGGTTTTGCCCATGCTGCCGACCCGGTCCATATAGGCTGTCATCAGTTTATAGCGGCCCTTGGGCATCACCGGCATCTGGTCATGCGACCAGATCGGCGCCGCCCCCAACCCGATGAAACCGACGCCCACCGCATCGGCGATGTCCTTGACCTCGCGCAGATGGGTGTTCACCTCATCACAGGTTTCGTGGATGGTTTCCAGCGGCGCGCCGGACAATTCCAGCTGGCCGCCCGGTTCCAGGCTGACATTCGCGCCGTTCTTTTCCAGGCCGATCAGAAAGTCACCTTCCATCACCGGTTTCCAGCCATGCCGGTCGCGCAGACCTTGCAGAACCGCCAGCACAGACCGTTCCCCAGCATAGGGCAGCGGCTTCAGCGTATCTTTGCAATAGCCGAATTTTTCATGCTCGGTGCCGATGCGCCAATCGGATTTGGGCTTGCAGCCCGAGGCAAGATATTCCGCCAGCTGCTGGATGCTTTCAATGGGCCCGCCGCCGGACTGAGGGATGGACATGGGACAGGCTCCGATCTTGGTTCTTCGGGTTCAACAGGTGCGGCGGCAGGCGGTTCAAGTCAAGGCCACATGAACCGGCGGCTGCCAGATCGTGACGGGCCCCTGTGCAGCCCCGTTGTCAAGCGCGGTCAGCATCCGGCGCGGATCGGCAGCGGGCAGCGATACGAAAGCATCGAACAGATCTTCGGCCCCCACCACATCGACCGGAATCGCCAGATCGCCCCGCCCCCGCTGCGAAACCAGCCAGTGTCGCTGACCGTCATCATCCTGCACCAGCCGCAGCCGCGTCATTTCGCCCAGCGCGACAAAACCGCCGCCACGGGCCGCCAGATAGGTGATCTGGCCCTCCGTCACCTCGACCAGCCCAAGGGCGCCACCATGACCTGCAAATCGCATCCGGCGCAGGCCTATGATGCCCAGCGCACCACCCGTCGCCGCCACAATGGCCCCAAGTCCCTGGAAGAACAGACCGCCCAGGCTGAACACCCAGACACCCAGCACCGCCACGCCAGCGCCGGTCAGCACCTCGCGCCAGCGGGCCAGGGCCACCACAACCGCAGGGCGGATCAGGCTCATGCCCAGTCCCCCAGTGACAGTTGCCAAAGCGTCATCGCCGCCACGGCGGCTGTGTCGGCCCGCAGGATGCGCGGACCCAGACTGACCGGCATCGCCTGCGGCAGCCCCGCCAGCCGGGCACGCTCGGCCTGTGAAAACCCGCCCTCTGGCCCGATCAGGATCGCCCAGGGCATCCCTTTCCTGCCGTCAATAGCCGGGGTCGCACCGCCCGACAGGGATTCGTCGCAAAACATCAGATGCCGATCCGCGGGCCAATTGGCCAGAAGCCGGTCCAGCCTTTGCAGATCATCCACATGTGGAACAAAGGTGCCGCCGCATTGTTCGGCAGCCTCGACGGCATGGGCCTGCAACCGGTCCTGACGGATACGGTCGGAATTGGTGAATTCCGTCTGCACCGGACAGATGCGCGCCGCGCCCATTTCCGCCGCCTTTTCCACGATAAAATCCGTTCGGGCCTTCTTGATCGGCGCGAACAGCAGCCACAGATCGGGCGGCATCTGCAACGGCCGGGTCTGCGCGACGCAACGCAAAGCCCCACCGCGCTTGCCGGCATCCACCACCTCGGCCAGCCATTCACCCGATTGGCCATCGAACACCAGCACCTGCCCGCCTTCGCTCAGCCGCATCACGCCGAACAGATAATGCGCCTGATCGCGCGTCAGAGGAATGGTTTGCCCATCCCCCAGAGGGTGTTCTACATACAACCGTATCTTGGGACCATCGCGCATATTCATGGGGGCAACGATATGACCGGCACGGATGAAATGCCAGAGGCCGCAGGCCGCGTCTTTGACGCTGTCAGCGGCAATTGGGTCGACAGGTTCGCACCGGCGGGCACGCGCCCCTATCTGCGGCTGTCCCGCGCCGACCGGCCGATCGGCACATGGTTGCTGCTGCTGCCCTGCTGGTGGGGCGTCCTGCTGGCTGCGGGCGCGACCGGCTGGCGATGGTTCGATCTGTGGATCATCGTCGGCTGCGCGCTGGGCGCGTGGTTGATGCGCGGGGCGGGCTGCACCTGGAACGACATCACCGACCGCCATATCGACGGCAGCGTCGCGCGCACCCGATCCCGGCCGATTCCGTCAGGGCAGGTCACCGTCCGGCAGGCGGCCGTCTGGATGGCCGCGCAGGCGCTGATCGCCCTTGCGATCTTGCTGACCTTCAACACCACGGCAATTCTGATGGGGATCCTGTCGCTGGCGCCCGTGGCGATCTATCCTTTTGCCAAGCGGTTTACCTGGTGGCCGCAGGTTTTTCTGGGCATTGCGTTCAACTGGGGCGCATTGCTGGCTTGGGCCGCCCATACCGGCAGCCTGAGCCTGCCGCCGCTGCTGCTTTACCTGTCGGGCATCGCCTGGACGATCTTTTACGACACCATCTATGCCCATCAGGATCGCGAGGATGACGCCCTGATCGGCATAAAGTCCACGGCCCGCCTGTTCGGCGACAAGACCCACCTTGTCTTGCGGCTGTTCATGATGGCGACCACCCTGCTGATGACAGCAGCGATCGTGACCGCGCTGATCGGTGCAGACAATATTCCACGCCTTTTGATCGCGCTGACCGGGGTTTGGGCCTTTGGCTGGCACATGACCTGGCAATTGTCGCGGCTGGATATAGACGATGGCGCGCGCTGCCTGTCGCTGTTTCGCGCCAATCGCGATGCGGGGCTGATCCCTGCGCTGTTTTTCGCCGTTGCCCTTCTGGTTTGATTGCCTGATCCGGGCAGGGCCACTAAAGACCTTGCAGCAAGACAAAGGAACCACGCCCGAACAATGCGCAAAGCCCCGAACCTGATCGCAATGGCGGCACTTGTTTTAGCAGCGGCCCTGTGCCTGACGGCGGCAGTGGTTTCTGTGCATGCGGTTGAGCGGCGCGCGCAACAGGCGGTCAAGAACGCCATGCTGGACGAAGGCATAACCTGGGCGGACGCCCGCGCCGACGGTTTGCTCATTCACCTGTCGGGTCAAGCCCCCAGCGAGGCGGCGCGCTTTCGCGCCCTGTCAGCCGCCGGAAGCATCATAGATGCCGCGCGCGTGATCGACGCAATCTCGATCATCACCTCCAGCCCCATCGCGCCGCCCCAGTTTTCATTGGAACTGTTGCGCAACGAAACCGGCGTCTCGATGATCGGCCTGGTGCCGGCCGCCCAGGGCAGGGATGAAATCGCAACCGCTGTGAACAAGGCCGCAAGGGGCGTGCCTGTGACCGATATGCTGAATGTCGCCGATTACCCCGCCCCGGCGGGCTGGCAGGATGCGCTGTCCTTTGGCCTGGATGCGCTGGCGATGCTGCCGCGAGCCAAGATATCCGTGGGCGCCGATACCGTGGCTATCATCGCCATTTCCGACAGCGCCGCCCAAAAGCGCAGCCTGCAGGCGGAATTGTCCCGAAAAATTCCTGCCGGGATCACCGCGAAGATCGACATATCAGCACCCCGCCCCGCCATTACCCCCTTTACACTGCGCCTTGTGAAAACCCCCGACGGCGCCAGCTTTGACGCTTGCTCGGCCGATAGCGAAACTGCGGCCGCAAAAATTCTGGCCGCCGCACAGGCGCTTGGGGTGCCATCAGATGTTGAATGCACGATCGGGCTTGGCGTGCCCAGCCCGCGATGGGGCGACGCGGTGGAACGCGCGATTGCCGCGCTTGCCGAAAACGGGGGCGGTGCCCTGACATTCTCTGACGCGGATGTGACGCTGACTGCGCCCGAAGGCGCCCAAAAGGGCGATTTCGACCGCATCGCCGCCGCGCTCGAGGCCGATCTGCCCGAACCCTTTACCTTGCACACCGTCTTGCCCGAAAGCACCGCCGGTGCGGGGTCAGCCGCGCCCAAGGGTCCAACCGAATTCATCGCCACCCTCAGCCCCGAAGGCCTGATGCAGATGCGCGGGCGGGTCAGCGATGAACTGATGCGGAATGCTACCGAAACATTTGCCCGCGCCCGCTTTGGCATCGCCAATGTGCACGCCTCGCTGCGCCTTGACGCCCAATTGCCGACCGGCTGGCCACTGCGGGTGCTGACCGGGCTTGAGGCGCTGTCGTCATTGCACAACGGCCGGATCAGCATCACCCCTGACACCATCACCCTGCTCGGGGCCAGCTCTGACCCGGATGCGCGCGCCAGTCTGACGCGGTTGCTGGCGGGCAAGCTGGGCGAAGGGCAAAGCTTTACGATAGATGTCACCTATGTTGAACCGGCCACCCCCGAAACGGCGCAGCCTTCGCCCGAAGACTGCGTTGCCGCGATCAGCGACATTCAGGCCGCACAGAAGATCACCTTCGACCCCGGTTCGGTAACCCTTGGGGGCGCGTCGCTGGCCGTGGTCGACAAGATCGCCGATATCCTCAAATCATGCCCCGATGTCGCGATGGAGATCGGTGGGCATACAGACAGCCAGGGTGGCGCTGACATGAACGAACGGCTTAGCCAGCAGCGGGCCGATTCGGTTCTGTCGGCCCTTCTGGCGCGGCGGGTTCTGACCAGTAACCTGCGCGCCAAAGGCTATGGCGAAAGCCAGCCCATCGCCGAGAATGACACCGAAGAAGGCCGCGAACAGAACCGCCGCATCGAATTCACCCTGATCGCGGAACCCCCGCAAGAAGGGGATGCCGCCCAATCAGAAACGGACAGCCCCGATGAACAGAACTGAATTTATCGTCGCAACCGCAGTCATCCTGTTCGTGGCGTTCCTGCTGGGCTGGTTCGCCTTCTGGCTGGTTCACAGGTTCAGCCGCGTTACCCCCGGTGATCTGAACGACCTGGACAAGATGGCCCATGACCTGCACGAGGCCGAGGAAATGCGCGATCTGGCAATTTCGCATCTTCAACAACGCGAGTCGGAACTGACCAGCCAGATGTCACAAACGCAGGCCGAACTGCGCGCGGCAATGGACGGCCTGCGCCAGGCGCGGCAAGAAGCGGAAGAGCTGCGCGCCTATATCGAACGTAAAAACGCTGGCTGAAGCGCCCTATTTGACTTCGCGTTCAGCCTTTTCGCGATCAGAGGCCTGTTTCGACAGCGCGCGCACCTGATCCCATTCTTCCTTGGTCCGTGAAAACAGGTGCGAATAATTGCCCGCCGTTGCCAGCATCGCCGCCCCGTCGATCGCGATGCATTCGCCGGTAAGGTATTCGGCCTCGTCCGCCATCAGAAAGGCCACCAGCGACCGCAGCTCGGGCATCTTGCCCAGACGGCCCATCGGAATCTGGCGTGTATCATCATCGCTGCCATCGGTGGCGGTGCCTGGGCGCAGGCGTTTCCATGCGCCTTCGGTCGGGAACGGGCCGGGGGCCACGGCATTCAGCCGGATACCAAATTTCCCCCATTCCGCCGCAAGCGATTTGGTCATCACATGCACGGCCGCCTTGGCCATGGCCGATGGCACGGTATAGGGGCTGCCATCCCAGACCCAGGTCACAAGCGTTGACAGAACATTGCCCTTCAGCCCCTGCTCAATCCAGCGCTTGCCACAGGCATGCGTGGCATAGAACGACCCGTTCATCACAATACCCGTCACCGCGTCAAAGGCGCGCGGTGACAGGCTTTCGGTCGGGGCGATGATGTTGCCTGCCGCGTTATTGACCAGACCGGTCAGCGGCCCATGGTCGCGCCAAATGTCACCCACCATCGCATCAACCGCATTGGCATCGCGGACATCGCAGATATGCGTATGAATGCGCGGCCCATGGATTTGGGCCAGTTCCGCCGCCGTTTGCTCCAGAACCGCACTGCGGCGCCCACAGATATGCACTGCGGCGCCCAATCCCATGAATTCATCTGCGAATTCGCGGCCCAGACCGGTGCCGCCGCCCGTGATCAGAATCCGCTTGCCCGCCAGCAGATCGGCGCGAAACATTGATGTCATCTTGTCCTCCGTTAATTTTGGTCTTCTGGCGATGCCCAACGCCCCAGCGCCTGTTCGTCGGCATCCTTGCTGGCCACCCATGCCGCACCATCCGCGCCGAATTCCTTTTTCCAGAAGGGCGCGCGCGACTTCAGATAATCCATCAGGAATTCGGCAGCCTCGAATGCGGCGGCCCGATGCGCGGCGGCGGTCGCGACCATCATGATCGCCTCGCCGGGCCGCAGATCGCCAAAGCGGTGAATGATCAGCGCATCGCGCAACTGCCATCGCGCGCGCGCCTCGCCTTCGATCTGTTGCAGGGCGCGTTCGGTCATGCCCGGATAATGTTCGATCTGCATCCGGTCCAGCCCGCCATCATCGCGCACGAGTCCGGTGAAAGTGACAACCGCGCCCGCATCGTGACGGGCGCCGGCAAACCGGCTGACCTCGGCCCCCAGATCGAACGGCTGTTGCTGCACCCGAATGGCCATTTCATCCCCCCGTCATCGGTGGGAAAAAGGCGACCTCACGCACACCCTGCAGCGATGCACTGAAATCGGTCAGTTCCTGATCCACCGCAACCCGCAGGGCTGTCAGATCGGCAAAGGCCGCATCGTATCTTTCTTCGCGCGCCTTCAGTTCGCGCACCAGATCCGCGACCGTGGCCGCCTGCGTTTCGACACGCTCTTTGGGAAGGCCGATACGTTCACGCACCCAGGCAAAATACAAGATGTCGATCATGGCTTTTCCTCGCGCAGATAGGGCAACGCCTTGGCGAAATAGTCGGCCCCGGTAACAAGGGTCAGAACCGCGGCGAGCCACAACAAGGCGCTGCCGCCATACCATGTGGCCAGCATCGCCTTATATTTCCAGATCAGCCCGCCATCATCCGCGACCCGCCCGGACAGAACATCGTTCAGCATGGCTGCATCCATGCCCTGGCTTTGCATCCCGACATAATGTTCAAACACGCCCTGCACGAACAGAACGGCGATGGCGACCATCTGAACGGTCGTCTTCCATTTTGCCAGCCGGGTCACCTTCAGCAAACCCGCCGTATCGCCCAGAAATTCGCGCAGGCCCGAAACGAAGACCTCACGAAACAGGATCAGCGCCGCAGGCAGCACCAGCAGCAGCGGCATCCCCGCATAGCCGACCACGATAAACAGCGCGATCACCACCATCGCCTTGTCGGCGATCGGGTCCAGCATCGCGCCAAACAGGCTTTCCTGCTGCCATTTGCGCGCCAGATAACCGTCAAACCAATCCGTGACCGCGGCCGTGACAAACAGGATCAGCCCCAGCCAATCGGCATAGGGCCGCGCCAGCAATGCAAAGGCCAGGGCAACGCCAGGCGCTGCAAACAGGCGAAAGACGGTCAGGATATTGGGCAAGGTCCATGTCATGACCCAAGGCTTACCCTGTCAGCCCTTGTCATGGAAGAAGTCATAAATGGTTTGGGCGATGTTGTCCGAAATGCCTTCGACAGCTTTCAGATCGGGCAGCCCAGCGCGACTGACAGCCTTGGACGAGCCGAAATGCGCCAGCAGCGCCCGTTTGCGCGCAGCCCCGACACCGGGGACATCATCCAGCGGCGTCGCGCCAACCGCCTTGGCCCGCTTGGCCCGGTGCGCGCCAATGGCAAAGCGGTGCGCTTCGTCCCGCAGGCGCTGGACGAAATATAATACCGGATCATTGTGGCGCAGGGCAAAGGGCCGCTGACCGGGGCGATGGAATTCTTCCTTGCCGGCGTCGCGGTCTATCCCCTTGGCCACCCCGATCATCGGCAGATCGGAAACCCCCATATCGGCCATGATCCCGGCCACGGCGCTGACCTGCCCGGCACCGCCATCTATCAACAAAAGGTCGGGCCATGTGCCGCCCTTGCGATCGGGGTCTTCCTTCTGCAACCGCTGAAACCGGCGGGTAAGAACCTCTTTCATCATACCGAAATCATCGCCCGGCGTCAGATCGCCGCCGCGAATGTCGTATTTACGATACTGGCTTTTGATGAACCCTTCGGGACCGGCCACGATCATCGCCCCGACCGCATTGGTGCCCTGAATGTGGCTGTTGTCGTAAACCTCGATCCGCTGGGGCGGGGCGGGCAGATTGAAGGCCTGCGCCAGGCCCTCCAGCAGCCGACCCTGCGTGGCGGTTTCCGACAGGCGCCGCGCCAGGCTCTCACGGGCGTTGCGCAGTGCGCCAGCCACCAGTTCGGCCTTTTCACCGCGCTGCGGCATCATCAGCTCGACCTTGCACCCGGCCTTTTGCGACAGGGCCTGCGCCATCAGATCGGGGTCTTCGATCTCATCCGACAGCAGGATAAGGCGTGGCGGTTCCTTGTTGTCGTAGAACTGGCCCAGAAAGGCCTGCAACACCTCGGCCGCCTCGGCACCGCTGCCGGTGCGGGGGTAATAATCGTGATTGCCCCAATTCTGATTGGCACGGATGAAAAACACCTGCACGCAGGCCTGCCCGCCTTCCATATGCAGGGCCACAATATCGGCCTCGGTCACCCCGCGGGGGTTGATCCCCTGGGCCTGCTGCACCTCGGTCAGGGCACGGATCCTGTCGCGCAATGCGGCGGCGCGCTCGAATTCCAGCGCCTCGGAGGCCGCGGCCATCTGCGTGGCAAGTTCCTCCTGCACACCGGTGGTCTTGCCTTGCAGAAAACGTTCGGCATCCTCGACCATGGCCGCATAGTCATCCCGGCTGATCAGCCCGGCACAGGGGCCGCTGCATCGCTTGATCTGATACAGCAGGCAGGGCCGCGACCGGCCCTCGAACACTGAATCCGAACAACTGCGCAGCAAGAACACCTTCTGCAACTGGTTCAAGGTCCGGTTCACGGCGCGGGCGCTGGCAAAGGGGCCGAAATAGCTGCCCTTGACGCTTTTCGCCCCGCGATGCTTGGTCAGTTGCGCAAAGGGATGCGCCTTGGCCATCAGGATGTTGGGAAAGCTTTTGTCGTCACGCAACAGCACGTTATAGCGCGGTTTAAGCTGCTTGATCAGGTTCTGTTCCAGCAGCAGCGCTTCGGTTTCGGTCCGCGTCGTCAGAAACATCATCGATGCGGTTTCACGGATCATCCGTTCGATCCGCGGCGAATGACCGGTCAGCTTGGCATAATTGGCAACCCGTTTGCGCAGGCTGCGCGCCTTGCCGACATACAGAACCCGTGCCTGCGTATCCAGCATGCGATAAACGCCGGGCGAGTTATCCAGCGACGGCAGATAGGACGCAACGCAATCCGCCCCGACGGGGCGATCGGGCTGATCCGGCAGTATCCGCGATATGGGTTGATCAGTCATGTCGGTATGGTGTGATTCCTGCGATTGCTGCAATGATAGCCCGCTTGTGGCAAGAAGAAACCTGTCCACGGTTTCTGTGGATAAACCTGCGGGTAACTATTCGTCGATCCGAAATTTCCTTTGTTTTTGGCCTGCTTCGATGATTTGCCCAAATTTTGGGCGCTAATGTAAGGCATTGATTTCAAATCATATAATTTTCGACCGCCGCAAATTACTGAAAACACTGCGAAAAACACGAAGGTTTTGTAAAGGGAATACGAAAAGTGGAAAACTTTAACGCGGGTCGCGCTGCTTTTACTCTAAACCGATCACATCCGGCGTTTTCCAGCCCAGATGCTGCCCACCATCGACACAGATGATCTGGCCCGTCACCGCCCGCGCAGACAGCAAATAAACCAGTGCGCCGGTTACATCGGCGGCATCCGCCCCACGGCCAAGAATCGTCGCGGCGCGTTGTGCCGCAAAATGGGATTCGCTTTGCCGCCCGCCCCGCAATGTCGGCCCCGGGCCGATCGCATTTACCCTGACATGGGGCGCCAGACCCTGCGCGGCGGTCCGGGTGAATGCCCACAAGCCCATCTTCGCCAGCGTATAGGTCATGAATTCCGGCGTCAGTTTGTGAACGCGCTGGTCGATCATATTGACAACCAGCCCCCGCGCCAGCGGCTCGCCAGTCTCATCCGCCGTGGCGGGTTGCACCTGGCGTGCGAATTGCTGCGTCAGAACGAAGGGCGCCCGCAGGTTCGAGCCCATATGCCTGTCCCAGCTGTCACGGGTGGCGGTGTGAATGTCGTCATGTTCGAAAATCGAGGCGTTATTGACCAGAACCGTCAGCGGCCCGCCCAACGCGCGCATCGCTTCAGGCACCAGCGCGGCGCAGCCTGACTCGGTCAGCAGATCGGCCTGCAAGGCGACAGCCCAGCGCCCCATGGCCGTGATCTCGGCCACCACCGCCAGCGCCTCTTGTTTCGAGCTGTTGTAATGCACGGCGACATCATAGCCCTGCCGGGCCAGGGTCAGCGCCATCTCGCGACCCAGCCGCCGGCCTGCAGCCGTGACCAGTGCCATGCCTTTGCTCATGTCAGAACCACCACCACATAGATTACGTATAGCGCGCTCAGAAACGCCCCCCAGGCCCGGCTTATATTCCACCCCAGGAAGACAAAGGGGGCCAGGATCAATGATGCCGCCAGCATCACCCACAGGTCAAACTGCAAAATTTCCGGCGGTATCGCAATCTGGCCGACAAGGCTGGTCACGCCCATGATACCCAACAGGTTGAACATGTTCGACCCGATGACATTGCCCAGCGCCACATCCGCCTGCCGGCGCAGGGCCGCCATGCCCGTCGTGGCAAGTTCCGGCAATGACGTGCCCAACGCAACCAGCGTCAAACCGATCACGGTTTCACTGACCCCGATTTCGCGGGCGATATTCACCGAACTGTCCACCAGAAGATCGGCCCCCAACGGCAATCCGATAAGCCCAAGCCCCAGGAACAGCGCAATCTTCCACCACGCCAGCGACGGGTCCACTCCTTCGATTTCGGAAATGTCGGAACTGCAATCCCTTGCCGCACGCCGATGCGCCCGCGAGGCCCGCACCATATCGGCCAGCACCAGCGCCAGCACAGCCAGCATGATCAGCCCGTTCCACCAGGTGATGGGCCCGATCAGGCAGATGGCAATGAACAGCACTGTCGCGCATAACATGATCACATAGGATCGTCTTGTGTCGCAATCGCGCGTCTGCATCCCGGCGAACATCGCCGGCAGGCCCAGAACGATCAGGATATTCGCCGTGTTCGACCCCACGACATTGCCCAGGGCAATGCCCGGCGCATCTTCCAGAACCGCCTTGATCGCAATCAGCAATTCCGGGGCCGATGTGCCAAAGGCGACAATTGTCAGGCTGACGATCAGTGCGGGCACGCCCAGACGCAGACTCAGATTGACAGCACCTCGCACCAGCACGTCGCCCGCCAGTAACAGGATAACAAGCCCCAGCGCCGCATAGGCAAGATCGTTCCACATACCGTATCAGCCTTTGGTGCAAGGGCATGGCGCCTTGCCCAGCCGATATCGGCCGCATGACGCACATTTTTTCGATTTTACGATGGAAGAACCGGGAAAGCGGAACCGGCCAAATATGGCCAAGCCCACCATTCCGATCAGAATAAGGGTGATGATCTTGATTATCACGCTTAAACCCGAACCGCGCCCAATGGGCGCGCTCTTCGATCGCACCAATTATATTGTCTGTCAGGCTGATACCGAAGCGCTGAAAGATCGACCTGCGCATGCCATGCTGGATGAAGCGCACCTTGTCCCCGAACATTGCCTTCATCCTGGGCACCAGATGCCCCACCCCGTCGGCAAGCCCGACATCAACCGCATGCGCACCCACCCAAATATCGCCGGCAAACAGGTCGCTTTCGGCGTTCAGCCGCTCGCCGCGGCGGGCTTTGACATGGGCGATGAAACCGTCATGAATCTGCGCCTGCAACTGCTTGAGGCGCGCAATGTCTTCGGGCTTTTCCGGCTGAAAGGGATCCAGCATGCTTTTGGACCGACCCGCCGTGTAAATGCGCCGCTCAATTCCATGGCGCGCTATCAGATCGTGAAACCCGAAACCTGATGATATTACCCCGATCGACCCGAGGATGGAATTGTCATCTATCCAGATCTCGTCCGCGGCGCTGGCCAGATAATAGCCACCCGACGCGGCCACATCTTCGACAAAGGCGTAAACGGGAATTTCCTTCTCGACCGCCAGCCGCCGAATGCGTGCCGAAATCAGCGCGCTTTGCGCAGGCGAGCCTCCCGGCGAATTGACCACGATGGCCACCGCGTCTGGCTTGCCCTTGGTAAAGGCCCGCTCGATCAGCGGCGCAAGCGTCGCATCGTTCAGCGCGCCACCCGGCCGATTGCCGGATGCGATCACCCCTGACAGCCGCAAGACGGCGACCACGGGGTTGCGTTTGACGAAGGGCAGCCAGCGTTTCATGCGTTCGATGTAGAGTGCGACAGAGGGCTGAACAAGGCGGCATTGCCAATCAGTTGCCAGTGTTGCGCTGTTTCAGCACTCGACTACAGAAACCACAGTGAACCGATGAAACCTCTATCCGCCTGTGGATCATTCTATGCCAGTGCCGCGCCATTGCGCAGCATTTGCATGGGAACAAATTTGCATGGGAACAATTCAGCGCGTCCGATGATTGCCTAGACAAGCAAACGGTCGCGTTTCGCTTCATGATGTTCTGACTATGTGTCACACTTGAAAAGTCATGACTCTGCAGCCTTGGAAAGGTCCGACATGACAGCATATCTGAACGGGCTTGCAACCGCAGTGCCCGAGTTTCGGCTTCCGCAAGATATTGTGCAGATCAAGGCCAAGCCGATCCTTGGCCCGAAATACCCCCAGTTCGAGCGACTGTTGTCGACATTCACGAATTCGGGTGTCGAAAGCCGCTATTCCGTCGTTCCTTTCGAATGGTTTGAAAACCCCAAGGGATGGTCTGACCGCAACAATGCCTATCTGTCCGGCGCAACGGCCATGTTCGTGCAGGCGGCCGATCTGGCACTCAAAGATGCCGGCTGGGCCGCAGACCAGGTTGATATGATCGTCACCGTCAGTTCAACCGGAATAGCGACACCCACGCTTGAGGCACGCGCCTTCACCAGAATGGGCTTTCGCAATGATGTTCAGCGCGTTCCCGTCTTTGGTCTGGGCTGTGCCGGCGGTGTGTCCGGCCTGAGCATCGCCCAGACTTTGGCCATGTCGCAGCCCGGCGCGAAAGTACTGTTGGTCGTCGTCGAGGCCTGCACATTATCCTTTCGCTCCGACCGTCTGCAAAAAGCCGATATCATCGCGACCGTCCTGTTTGGCGACGGCGCGGCGGCGGCCTGCATTTCATCGTCGCCCATCCGCGCCGATGGACGACACATCGCGCTGGAAAGCGGGCATCAGCACATATGGGCCGACACGTTGGACATCATGGGGTGGGATGCAGACGACATCGGCCTGGGGTAATTTTCGATCGTTCGATTCCGACATTCACATCGGAAAATTTTGCCGGCGCGGTAAACAGGGCGCTTGCGGCATCCGGCCTGCGCCGGGACGAAATCGCGCGCTATGTCTGCCACCCCGGCGGCGCAAAAGTTGTCGAAGCGATCGAAAACGCCCTGTCGCTGGAACCCGGCAGCCTGAGGGCCGAGCGCGACATTCTGCGCCGTTACGGCAACATGTCCGCGCCCACGGCATTGTTCGTCCTGAAAGAGGTTCTGGCGGCGGGAACCAGCGGCCAGATGCTGGCCTGCGCCCTGGGACCGGGCTTTACCGCATCCTTCATGCCCATAGTCGTGGAAAACCCTGATGGCTGATACCATCTGGCCCAGCGCCCTGTTCGTGACCTTTATCATTGCCCAACGACTGGCCGAACTGGCGCTGGCCCGACGCAACACGCGGCGTCTTGTCAGCCAGGGCGCATATGAGGTTGGCGCGGATCATTATCCGCTTGTCGTGCTGATGCACGCAGGCTGGATTGCCTGTCTGACGGTATTCGGGATGGGGAATGCCCTGTCATCGCCATGGCTGGTCGGCTTTGTGCTGTTGCAACTTCTTCGTATATGTATTCTGGCCACAATGGGGTCACGCTGGACCACGCGGATCATCGTCGTCAACGAACCGCTTGTGGCGCGCGGGCCGTTCCGATTTCTGCGCCATCCGAACTATGCGCTTGTCGTTGCGGAAATCATTGTCGCGCCAATGGTGCTGGGATTGCCCTGGGTCGCCGCAATCTTCACGCTGTTGAACGCCATCATCCTGTCAATCCGTATCCGCGCCGAAGATCGGGCGCTGGCACCATTGCGAACCTGACACGCCAAACCCTGCCGAAAGACAGACCCGGGCGCGTGAACGCCCGGGCCAGATGCTTGATCGCGAAGCGATCAGTTATGATAGGCGCTTTCACCATGGGTCGTCAGGTCAAGCCCCTGACGCTCGTCTTCTTCGCTGACGCGCAAACCGATGATTGCCTTGACGATGTATAGCAGCACCAGCGAGCCGACACCCGACCAGGCGATGGTGATCAGAACACCTTTGACCTGGGCGGCAACCTGCGCGCCCATCGTGCCTGCCTCGACCACGAACCCGGTGCCGCCCAGGCTGGGCGCGCACAGGATGCCGGTGCCGATGGCGCCGACGATTCCGCCGATGCCGTGAACACCGAAAACGTCCAGGCTGTCGTCATACTTGAACATCTTCTTGACCGAGGTCACGAAGAAGAAGCAGACCGGCGAAACGATCAGGCCCAGCACGATTGCGCCCACCGGGCCAGTCGTTCCACAGGCCGGCGTGATCGCGACCAGACCTGCCACCATCCCTGATGCCGCGCCCAGACCGGATGCCTTGCCGCGGGTCAGACCCTCGACAATGCTCCAGCTGACAATCGCGCCTGCGGTGGCAACAAAGGTGTTGATCATCGCCAGCGTCGCGTTCGATGTTGCTTCCAGGTTGGATCCGGCATTGAACCCGAACCAGCCAACCCACAGCATCGCGGCACCGACCATGGTCAGCGTCATCGAATGCGGTGCCATCATGTCTTTGCCCAGCCCGACCCGCGGACCGATCACCAGCGTCGCCACCAGCGCTGCGATACCGGCATTGATGTGAACCACCGTGCCGCCGGCAAAGTCGATCGCACCCATGTTGAAGATCAAACCAGCGCCATCCCAGACCATATGCGCGATCGGGAAATAGATGAACGTGACCCACAGTGCGATGAACAGCATCAGGCCCGAAAACTTGATCCGCTCGGCGAAGGCGCCGACGATCAGGGCCGGGGTGATGGCCGCAAAGGTCATCTGGAACGCAATGAAGACATATTCAGGCAGAACCACGCCATCTGTGAATGTCGCCGCCGTGCTGTCCATGGACACGCCCGCCAGAAACAACTTGCCGAACCCGCCCCAGAACGGGCTGGTGCCGCCGCCAAAGGCCATCGAATAGCCCCAGAATATCCAGATAATCATGACCATGGCGGTGATCAGCGTGCACTGCATCAATACCGACAGCATGTTTTTGGTGCGCACCAGGCCGCCATAGAACAGCGCAAGGCCCGGCACGATCATGAAAAGAACCAGCAGGCTGGATGTCATCATCCAGGCCACATCGCCCTTTTCGATAATAGGCCCGGCGGCGGCGGCACTGTCTTGTGCCAGCGCCGGTATGGCCAACAGTACCGCAGATGCTGCGGCCCCGAACCCCAGAAATTTTTGCAGTTTCGGCATATGCGCCCCTCATGGTTATCGTGAACTTTGATCCGGCGTTTTGCCGCAGACGCTTGTGCATGTCTGATAAAAGGCATCCGGCCGCTTGTCGGTCAGTCTCGTCCTACACAAACAACCCGGGCGCGAACGCCCGGGAATTTTTCTCTGGCTGACAGGAAGGAAGTGTCAGCTTTTCGAGAATTCGGGATATGCTTCCATACCCAGTTCAGACACATCGAGGCCCATGATTTCATCTTCTTCGCTGGCGCGGATACCCATCACCGCGTTCAGGATGAACCATACAATGGCCGATACGACGAAGACGAACACACCGACGATGATGATCGAAATCAGCTGGCCACCCAATGTGGCATCGCCATTCGTCAGCACGACAGCAATCGTCCCCCAGATACCGCAAACCAGGTGCACCGGGATCGCGCCGACAACGTCGTCGATCTTCAGCTTGTCCAGCAGCGGCACAGCCAGCACCACCAGAATACCGCCCACGGCACCGATCAGGGTGGCCGCACCCAGGCTGGGCGTCAGCGGCTCGGCGGTGATAGACACCAGACCAGCCAGGGCGCCGTTCAGAACCATGGTCAGGTCAGGCTTCTTGTACAAAAGCTGGGTCAGGATCAGGGCGGCGATTGCACCCCCGGCAGCGGCCGTATTGGTATTGGCGAAGATCCGGCTGATATCGGCCACGTTGCCCGCGGTATCCATGTACAGTTGCGAACCGCCGTTGAAGCCGAACCAACCCAGCCACAGGATAAACGTACCCAAGGTCGCAAGTGTCAGGTTGGAACCCGGCATCGGAACGGTTTTGCCATCCTTGTACTTGCCGATACGCGGCCCCAGGATCAGCGCGCCCGCCAGGGCAGCCCAGCCACCGACAGAGTGAACGACCGTCGAACCGGCGAAATCAAGGAAACCAAAGTTCGCATCCAGGAATCCACCGCCCCATTTCCAGCTTGCCTGGATCGGATAGATCAGCGCCGTCAGGATTACCGTGAAGATCAGGAACGGCCACAGCTTGATACGCTCGGCCAGCGTGCCAGACACGATCGAGGCCGTGGTTGCGCAGAACATCAACTGAAAGAAGAAATCCGAACCGACCGAAGCATAGGTCAGATCGGTATCCGCTGATCCGCCGACAGGTTCCAGCGACGTGAATGCAAACGCACCCAGCACACCATCAATCGACCAGCCGTCACCCGGATACATCAGGTTATAGCCGATCAGATAATACATGATTGCCGCGATCGAAAACAGCGCGACGTTCTTCATCAACTGCATCGTCACGTTTTTCTGACGGACCAGGCCTGCTTCCAGCATGGAAAAGCCCGCGCCCATCCACATGACCAGAAAACCGGTCACCAGGAACATGAAAGTCGTGAAGATATAGCCGATTTCTTCATTCGGCGGGGTGACGTCCACCTCTTGTGCGAACAGAGGTAAGGCCGTAAACGAAAGAACGACCCCCGCTGCAAGAATGTTTTTCAGTTTCATTGTATTAGATCCTTTTCCGACTGTGTATCAAAGGGCGTCGTCATTCGTTTCGCCTGTGCGGACACGAACCGCCTGGTTCACATCCAGAACGAAAATCTTGCCGTCGCCGATCTTGTCGGTTTTGGCGGTGCTTGCGATTGTCTCTACAACCTGGTCGGCAATCGAAGACGGAACCACGATTTCCAGCTTGACCTTGGGAACAAAATTCACGGCATATTCAGCGCCGCGATAGATTTCGGTGTGACCAGACTGAGAGCCAAAACCCTTGATCTCGGTCACCATCATGCCGCGTACGCCGATGGCCGTCAGGGCTTCCCTGACCTCCTCCAACTTGAACGGCTTGATTGCTGCAATGATCAATTTCACGTCGTTACCCTTCCGTTTGGCAGGTCGCCCTGCGGATTTCACGAGGCAAGAAGGGGCCGAATGCGGCATTGGCGCAAGAAAACTGGTAACGATCCGGTGACAAATGGCTGTCTGGACCCCAAAATGTGTATAATATTTATGCAATGCGCTTATTTTATGTGCGGCAAATAAAGGCGGATATGGGGCGCTGTTGCCGCTCCACATTCTGGCGCGGCCCCTGTATCGTGTCGAAAAAGGCAGGGCAGGCAAAGAGGTTTCCATGAGTGGGAAAAAACCACCGCTGGTGGCTGATCGGGGCTATTCAAAATCCGCGAAACCGGCACAAAAGCCTGTGAAGAAACAGAAAAGATCACGCGCCGCGCCGAAAAGGCGGGCTTCGCGCAATCCTCTCGTTCGGCTCTTTTCCGGGCTGTTCGGCTGGATCGCACGATTGGTCTGGCGCATCGGCTGGCGGATTGGCGCGTTCGTGGCGATTCTGGTCGGTCTTGCCGTGATCTATTTTGCGGCGACCTTGCCGCCGGTAACTGACCTGCTGGATGCCCGCACGCGCGGATCGGTCACCCTGCTTGATCGCGATGGACAGGTTTTTGCCTGGCGCGGCGATCAGTTCGGCGGCCAGATCAGCGCGACAACAATCGCCCCCGTGCTGAAAAACGCGGTTATCGCCACCGAAGACAAACGCTTTTACCGCCATTTCGGCGTCAGCCCGCGCGGCGTTGCAGGGGCGATTGCCATCAACCTGCGCGAAGGGCGCGGCCCGCTGTCTGGCAATGGCGGATCGACCATCACCCAGCAAACGGCCAAGCTGCTTTGCCTTGGCAACCCCTATGATCCCAAACAATGGAAATCCGAAGCCGATTACGAGTCCGACTGCCGCCGCACGACCCTTGTGCGCAAGGTCAAGGAGGCGGTCTATGCCATGGCGATGGAGCTGCGTTATTCCAAGGATGACATCCTGACGATCTATCTGAACCGCGCCTATCTGGGCGCTGGCGCCCGTGGGTTTGAGGCCGCGGCCCAGCGCTATTTCGGCAAATCCGCCAATCAGGTGAACGCCGCCGAGTCGGCCATGCTGGCCGGCCTGCTGAAAGCGCCGTCTACCTATGCGCCCACCGCCAACCTGCAACGGGCGCAGGATCGTGCGAACCTGATCATCGGCCTGATGCAGGATCAGCGCTATCTGACCAGGGAACAGGCAGATGCTGCCCGCGCCAATCCCGCGCAATTGTCCGAAGCCGCCGCCGCCCGTGCGGGCGGCTATTTCGCCGATTGGGTCATGGAAAGCGGTCCGTCCTTCCTGACCCGCGACACCACCGAAGACGTGATCATTCACTCTACGTTCGATCCGCGCCTGCAACGATCGGCCGAAGAGGCGCTGAAATATGTTTTCGACACCAAGATCAAGGACGGGTCAAAGGCCCAGGCCGCAATCATCGTGATGTCGTCTGACGGCGCCGTGCGCGCCATGGTCGGCGGGCGCGCGACAAATGTTTCGGGGGCCTTCAACCGGGCGACGCAGGCCCTGCGTCAAACCGGATCAGCCTTCAAGCCCTTTGTCTATGCCGCCGCGCTGGATCTTGGCTTCACCCCCAATGCAACGGTCGTGGACGAGCCCATTACCATCAACGTGCCCGGCTCGGGGCCCTATACCCCGTCCAATTATGACCACCAGTTTCGTGGGCGCGTCACGCTGACCCAGGCCCTGACTCATTCGCTGAACATCCCGGCAATCCGTGTGTCCGAATCCGTCGGCCGCGAAAACGTGCGCAAGATCGCCGCCGAATTCGGTCTTAACAGCGATCTGGCCGCAGGCCCGGCGCTGGCGCTGGGGGCGTCGGAATCCACGCTTCTGGAAATGACCGGCGCCTATGCGGGCATCCTGAACGGTGGTCGAACGGTCAAACCCTATGGGCTGATCGACCTGCGCCTGCAGGGCGAGGACACCCCGATGATCGGACAAGAGGGCGGCATGGGCGAACGGGTGATCTCTGAAGGTGCTGCCCGTTCGCTGACCTATATGATGTATAACGTCATCGAAAACGGCACCGGTCAGCGCGCCCGCCTGCAGGGCCGTCAGGCGGCCGGCAAAACCGGCACGACATCTGCCGCGCGCGATGCCTGGTTCATCGGCTTTACCGCCGACTATGTGACAGGCGTCTGGATGGGATATGATGACAACACGCCCCTGTCAGGCACCACTGGCGGCGGCTTGCCCGCCGAAATCTGGCACGAGGTCATGACGCGCGTGCAGGACGGCCTGCCCGCAACCCCCCTGCCCATGGATATACCCACTGCGGTCGCCCCGCAGCAGGCCCCCAATTCCACCACGGGCCCGGCGCAAGGCGGTTCAGACCCGGTGGAGCGGGTTCTGCGTGATGTCTTGAACAACCTGTTCGGAAAACGCTGATCAGCCGGCGCGCGCCAGATCCTGAATCAGCTGGTCGACATTCCCGCCGCGCCGATCCAGCATCGCGCCGATTTCGGTGCGTTCAGAGGCCATCATGTTCACACCTTCGATGAACAGATTGAAGAACAGGTTACGCCCGCTTTTGTCGGAAACCAGAAAGACCACATCCAGCGGCTTTGACCCTTGCAAATATGCGGTCGCGCTGACCTCATAGATGCTCTTGATCTCTCGTGCGGCGTTCACCTCGATCCGGCCACCGATGAATTCACGAAAGCGCCGCCCGTATTTGCGCGCCATATAACCCCGGAATGCCTTGGTGAAAGCTGCCAATTGCGTCGGGCTGGCCGAACGGGCCGCAATCCCCAATGCCGAGCGCGCGATGATGTCTACATCGGCGTATTTCGCGAAGATCCTCTCGAAATCAGCGAACATCTGCTCCTGCGACCGACCGGAATTGATCACGGAATTGATGTCGGCAACGGCGCTGTCGATCAACTGACGGGCCTGCGCGGTATCCAGCGCAAAGGCTGTGCCGGGCAATCCAATGGCGGCAACACCCAGCATCGACAGCACGAAACGACGGTCCATATTATTCGGCATAGGGGTCCTCATACGGGTCCAGATAGGTAGGCTCTTCGCCGCGCCCAAGTTCAAAACGACGATTTTGCAGATACAACAGGCGCGACTGCGCATAGCTGTCGGCGCTTTCATACAGCAACGAATCCACTGTGTCCGAATACTGATAGCGTTTGCCAATCACATCCCCGACAGATGCCGCGGTTCCGGCCTGACGCACCGGGGCCGGGATGAACAGCCGCGTCGGGTTCGTGAAGAATCCGACAATCTTGCCGACCGTGTCACGCTCTGTCGACGGGCCAAGCAACATCAGCTCGACATAGTCGCCCTCGTCCATGCCCCAGCGATACAGCGTCTCTCCGAAATCGGTTTCCCGCGCATAGAGCCCGCCATAAGAGGCCAGATCGAAAACGCCGCCCAGGCCGAATGTTGTATTGAACAGGAAGCGCATCGTGTTGGCCCCAGCATCCTCGATACGAAACTGCAGGATATCGTTCAGAACGATCCCCGGCAGATCGAGATTGGCCGCGAAATTGCTGACGCCCTGGCGCAGCGGCGCCGGAATCGCCGTGCCATAGGCCCGCGACACTGGCCGCAACACCGCCTGATCCACGTTTCGGTTGAATTCATGTGCCTGACGATTTGTTTGCTCGAACGGGTCGGAAATGCCCGTGGGTACAGGGGCAGGCCCACAAGCCGCCAACCCCATTGCCCCTAATATCGACACAAGATGCAAAATACCGCGCATGTTATGCACTTCTCCAAAAAAGTGGTGGCGCTCTCAATACTCGCTTCATATTCCGTGCAACATAGGTATGACATATGGCATGCCCAGTCTGACCGGCGATTCAGACCGGGTTATGTGGCCTGAAAGCGACAGACTCAAGGCCCCAACCCTGACCAGGAAGGATACGCCAGCCGTGGCGAAAAAAGAATCCAGCACAAAACCCGGCAATGATGAACTGCGCGCCGCAAGAAATGCGGGAAACGGGCTGTTCGCCGCATCATTCCTGTTCAGTATCTTCGTGAATCTGCTGATGCTGACAGGTCCGATTTTCATGTTGCAGGTCTATGACCGGGTTCTGGGCAGCGGCTCCAGGGAAACCCTTTTGGCGCTGACCGTGCTTGTGGCGTTTCTTTATCTGATGATGGGCTTGCTGGATTTCGCCCGTGGCCGTGTCATGGCCCGCGCCGCCGCCCGTTTCCAGACCCTGCTGGAAGGGCGCGTCTTTTCGGCGGTGATCCGCCGCGCGGCGCAGTCACGCAATGGCATGGCTCCGGGCAATGGGCTGGCCGATCTGATCGCGGTGCATCGCCTGATGTCCTCGCCTGCCTTGCTGGCCTTTTTCGATATCCCCTGGACACCGATTTTCCTGCTGGGAATTTTCGTGTTTCATCCGGCGCTGGGCGTGCTTGCCATCATCGGCGGGGCGATCCTGGTCGCCGTGGCCATGCTGAACCAGACCCGCACCAGCGCGCCGGTGCAATCCGCCGCCCTTGCCGCGGCGCAGGCCGAAGTGATTGCCAACCAGTTGCGGTCCGAAGCCGAGCTGGTTCGTGGCCTGGGCATGCAGGATGCGGCCTTCCGGCGCTGGGAACTGGCCCGCCTGAATGCGCAGGAACTGCAGCTTTCCGCATCAGACCGTTCCGGGGCCTTTACGACGACATCGCGCACCTTCAGGCTGTTCCTTCAGTCGGCCATGCTGGCCCTGGGTGCCTATCTGGTGTTGCGGGGCGTGATGACAGGCGGCGCGATGATCGCCGCGTCAATCATGATGGGCCGCGCGCTGGCCCCCGTCGAACAGGCCATCGGGCAGTGGGGCCTGCTGCAGGCTGCGGTCAAGGGCTGGCAGAACCTGGGCGAATTGCTGACCGATTTTCCAAAGGATGCGCCCAGAACCGCCCTGCCGCGCCCCCGCGCGATACTGGACGTTCAGCAACTGACCGTTGTCCCCCCCGGGGAAAATCAGGCCGCGCTGCGCATGGTATCATTTGACCTGAAACCGGGGCAGGCCATTGGCGTGATCGGCCAGTCGGGCGCCGGAAAATCGACACTGGCCCGCGCCCTGACGGGTGTCTGGCGCCCGGCAGCGGGCCGTATCCGGCTGGATAACGCCACGCTGGATCAATACACGCCCGAGGTTCTGGGCCAGCATATTGGCTATCTTCCGCAGCGGGTAACGCTGTTTGACGGCACGATCGCCGAAAATATCGCCAAGCTGGCGCTGGTCCCCGATGATGAACAGGTTGTCGCCGCAGCCAAGAAGGCCGCCGCGCATGACATGATCCTGCGCCTGCCCGAAGGCTATGACACACGGGTTTCAGCCTCGGGCGGGCGGCTTTCGGGCGGCCAGATTCAGCGTATCGGCCTCGCCCGCGCGATGTATGGCGATCCGGTTCTGGTGGTTCTGGACGAACCCAACTCGAACCTAGATAACGAAGGCTCTGCCGCATTGAACCACGCCATCCGGCAGATGAAGGCCGACGGAAAATCGGTGCTGATCATGGCGCACCGGCCAGCCGCGATACAGGAATGCGATCTGTTGCTTGTCCTGGAAAACGGTCTGCGCAAGGCCTTTGGCCCACGTGACGACGTGCTGCGCGGAACAGTGAAAAATCATGCCGATATCCAGCAATCGCGCGGCACCGGAGGCGTATCATGATCCCCAATGACGCAATGCGCTGGTCCGCCCGAAGCCCGCTGATCCTGGGCTTTGTCGCCCTTGCGATCCTGCTTGGTGGCTTTGGCAGCTGGTCGATCTTGACCAATATCGCCGGCGCCATCGTGGCACCGGGGCAGGTCAAGGTCGATCAGAACCGCCAGGTCGTGCAGCACCCCGACGGTGGCGTGGTCGAGGCGATCCTGGTCAAGGAAGGCGACACGGTCTCGGCCGGCGATGTGGTGATCCGGCTGGATTCCGAACAGATGCGGTCCGAGCTGTCGATCGTGGAAAGCGAACTGTTCGAGTTGCTGGCCCGCAAGGGCCGGCTGCAGGCCGAACGCGACGACGCCAGCGCGGTGACATTCGATACGCAACTGGTCGAATTTGCCGCCACCCGCCCCGAAGTCGCCGAACTGATGGACGGCCAGACGCGCCTGTTCAACGCCCGCATCGACAGCCAGCAACAGGAAATCGAACAACTGCAAAAGCGGCGCAATCAGATCGCCGATCAGGTTGTCGGCATCACCGCCCAGCGCGAGGCGATGCAAAGCCAGCTCGCCCTGATTGAAACCGAGTTGAAAGATCAGCAATCGCTGCTGTCCAAAGGGCTGGCACAATCGTCGCGCGTGTTGTCACTGCAGCGCGAAGAGGCACGCCTGCAAGGCCAGCTTGGCGAATTGATCGCACAGGCCGCGCAGGCCGAAGGCCGCATCACCGAACTGGAAATCGAAACGCTCAAACTGGGCACGGCCCGTCGCGAAGAGGCCATCACCGGCCTGCGCGACCTGCAATATCGCGCGCTGGAACTGGCGGAAAAACGGCAGGCTTTGCTGGGCAATCTGGGCCGGCTTGAACTGCGCGCACCCGTATCGGGCATCGTTTACGGCCTGACGGTCTTTGCGCCACGCTCGGTCATTCGCGGCGCCGAACCGGTGATGTATCTGGTGCCGCAGGATCGCCCGCTGGTGATCGACGCACGTATTCAGCCGATCCATGTCGACGAGGTTTTCGTCGGCCAGCCCGTCACCTTGCGTTTTGCCGCCTTTGACAACCGCACAACCCCCATTCTGATGGGGCATCTGGAACAGATCTCGGCCGATACCTTTGTCGATGAAGCGACCAAGATCAGCTATTACCGCGCCGAAATCGTTCTGGACCCCGGCGAGGTGGACAAGCTGAACGGCCAGCGGATTGTGCCCGGCATGCCGGTCGAGGCCTTCATTCGCACCGGGGATCGCACGCCTTTGGCTTATCTGATCAAGCCCTTGGCCGAATATTTCAACCGCGCCTTCCGCGAAAGCTGATTTTCGGGTTTCGCCCAAGGGCGCTGGCGGCTAGCTTGCGCCCGAACCACAAACCCGGAGAACGCGATGCGCGGTAAATTCGAAGCCAGCCTGGCCAGCCTTGGCGTGACCTTGCCGGACGCGCCCGCCCCGGCCGCCAATTATGTTCCTTTCGTGATCGTGGGTGATCTGGTGCATGTGTCCGGTCAGATATCGATCCGCGATGGCGCGCCCATCACCGGCAAGCTGGGCCAGGATCTGGATATTGGTCAGGGCGCTGAAGCCGCCCGATGCTGCGCCATCGCTTTGCTGGCGCAACTGCGCACGGCCTGCGGCGGCGATCTTGACCGGCTCGTGCGCGTGGTAAAGCTGACCGGCTTTGTCAATTCCACGCCCGACTTCACCGACCAACCCAAGGTCATCAACGGCGCCTCCGATTTTCTGGTTTCTGCCCTGGGTGATGCGGGGCGCCATGCGCGCTCTGCCGTCAGTGCTGCGTCACTGCCCTTCGGCGTCGCGGTCGAGATCGAGGCGATTTTCCAGATCCGATGACGCACCTTCCCGCCTCTTTGTTGACCTCACCCATCGCCCACCGCGCGCTGCATGACAGCGCGCGCCAGCGCCCCGAAAACTCGCGCGCCGCCATTCGGGCCGCCATCGCGGCGGGCTATGGAATTGAAATTGATATTCAACCTTCGGCCGACGGCGTGCCAATGGTATTTCACGATTATGACTTGGCGCGCCTGACCAATCAGAACGGCCCGTTTCGGCAACGCAGCGCCCACGATCTGTCGCAGATCGGCCTGAAGGGCTGTGATGAGACCATACCGACCCTGCCCGAAATTCTGGCTTTGGTCGCCGGTCGCGTTCCGCTGCTGATCGAAGTCAAGGATCAGGATGGCGCCCTGGGCCCATCGGTCGGCCCCCTGGAGCGCGCGGTCGCCCTGGCGCTGGAACCCTATGACGGGCCGGTCGCACTGATGTCGTTCAACCCGCATTCCGTGGCCGCACTGGCCGCCGCCGCACCGCAGCGCCCGCGGGGCCTGACGACCTGCTCGTTCGATGCCGCGCATTGGTCATTGGTGCCACGCGCCACCCGCGCGCGCCTGCGCGACATTCCCGATTACGACCGGACCGGCGCCTGCTTCATCAGCCATCAGGCCGATGATCTGACGCGACCCAGGGTTGCCGAATTGAAAGCTCAGGGCGCGGCAATCCTGTGCTGGACCATTCGCACACCACAGCAGGATGCCGCAGCGCGCCGGATCGCCGACAACATCACCTTTGAAGGATACGAACCAGCCGCGATCCACGCTTGACCCCGCCGCAGCGCGGCACATGTAATAGACGCGGGCAGGGACAAGGCAGGATGCGAGACAGCCAGATCGAAATTACGATGCTGACGTCGCTGGCCGATATACCGGCGACCGAATGGGATGCCTGCGCCTGCGCGGATGGCGCACCGGGCAGCCGCCCCACCGACCCCTTTACAACCCACCGCTTCCTTCTTGCGCTGGAAACCAGCGGCTCTGTCGGCCCGCGCACCGGATGGCAGCCCCGATATCTGATCGCCCGCCAAAACGACGAACTGATCGGCGCCGCGCCCATGTATGTCAAAAGTCACAGCCAAGGCGAATATATCTTCGATCACAACTGGGCCCATGCCTATGAAAACGCGGGCGGGCGATATTATCCGAAACTGCAGATCGCCGTGCCCTTCACGCCGGCAACCGGCCCCCGGCTTTTGGCGCGCACCAGTCATCAGGCCGCGGCCCGCGCCGCATTGGTTCAGGGTGCGGTGCAATTGGCAGCGGAAAACGGGCTTTCCTCGCTGCACATCACCTTTTGCACCGAAGAAGAGGCCCTTGCCGGTGCACAAATGGGCCTGTTGCACCGGGTGACACAGCAATTTCACTGGCAGAACGCCGAATATTCCGATTTCGACGATTTTCTGCGTACCATGTCATCGCGCAAGCGCAAGAATATCCGCAAGGAACGCATAACCGCGCAAGAGTTCGGCGGGACGATCAGCGCCCTGACAGGCGACCAGATCAGACCGGAACATTGGGATGCATTCTGGCGCTTTTATCAGGATACCGGGGCACGAAAATGGGGCACGCCCTATCTGACGCGCGCATTTTTTGAACAGGCCCACGAAACATTGCGTGACGACATCCTGCTGGTTATGGCCGAACACGGCGGAAAGCCCATCGCAGGCGCGTTGAACTTTATCGGGCGCGACACGCTGTTCGGCCGCTATTGGGGCGCGATTGAGGATCACCCCTGCCTGCATTTCGAGATCTGCTATTATCAGGCCATAGACTATGCCATCGCGCAGGGCCTGCGGCGTGTCGAGGCAGGCGCGCAGGGCGAACATAAACTGGCACGCGGATATCTGCCCCGGCCCACACATTCACTGCACTGGATCGCCGATCAGGGATTGTCGCGCGCCGTGGCGCAATATCTGCGCGCCGAACGCGCCGCAGTGGATGAAGAAATCGAGGTGCTGACCAATTTTGGCCCCTTCCGCAAAGTATCAGGAGAATCAGAATGACCGACACCCTTACATCCGACGATCGCGCCGCCGTACTGGCCGACCTGCTGAACAATGGCTGGCAGATGGTCGAAGGGCGCGACGCCATCGCCAAGACCTTTGTCTTCGCCGATTTTGTCGATGCCTTTGGTTTCATGGCCCGCACCGCATTGTGGGCCGAAAAGTGGAACCACCATCCTGAATGGTCTAATGTCTATAAAACCGTTCAGGTTACGCTGACATCGCATGATGCAGGTGGCCTGACGAAACGCGACGTGAAACTGGCCAAGAAGATGGATGCACTGCAATGACCCCCGACCTGAACGACATCAACGCCCTGATCGACGAAAACCTGGGCTGGATCATCGGCCTGGGGCTGAACGTGATCTATGCGCTGATCGTTCTGATCATCGGGCTTTGGGTCAGCAACTATGCCAAGGCGCGAATCTCGCGCATGGCGCAAGGGAATCCACGCCTGGATGCCACGCTGATGTCGTTCCTGGGCAGCCTGGCCCGCTATGCGATCCTGGCCTTAGCGGTGATTTTCGTGCTGAACCGGTTCGGCATTCAGACCGCCTCGTTGGTGGCGTTGATCGGTGCGGCCGGGCTGGCCATCGGCCTGGCCTTGCAGGGCACATTGTCAAATCTTGCCGCCGGGGTGATGCTGGTGGCGTTTCGTCCGTTCAAGGTTGGCGACTATATTCAGGGGGCTGGGCAGGCAGGCACGGTTTCCACAATATCATTGTTCTTTACCGAACTGACCACACCTGACAATGTGCAGATCATCGTGCCCAACAGCGATATCTGGTCTTCGGCCATCACCAATTATTCGGCACATGCCACGCGCCGCTGCGATCTGGTCTTTGGCGTGGCCTATGACAGCGATCTCAAACGCGCCGAACAGGTTCTGAACACCTGTATCGCCGCGGACCCCCGCGCCAAGTTGGACCCGGAGCCCTTTGTCAAAGTTACCAATCTGGGCGACAGTTCGGTCGATTTCACCATACGTGTCTGGTGCGATGCCAGCGATTACTGGGACCTGAAATTCGATCTGACCCGCGCCGTCAAACATGGCTTCGACGACGCGGGTATCGACATCCCCTTCCCGACCCAGACGCTTATCCAGACGTCGAAATAACCGGGATTACACCGCCTCCAGCAGGGTTTCGCCCGTGGACATTTCACAGACGCCCGGCTTGTCGATATTGGCGACGCTCACAATGCCATCGTCCACCACCAGCGCATAGCGATTGGAACGCCCGATCAACCCGATCGCAGGCGCGGTGAAATCCATGCCCAGCCCCTTGGTAAAGCTGCCATCGGCATCGCCAACCAGCATGATGCCGGCCGCCGACGCGCCGGTTTCCTTGCCCCATGCCGCCAGAACAAATGGATCATTGACCGAAAGGCAGATGATGTCATCGACGCCCCTGGCCCGAAACTGATCGGCGGTGCGCACAAAGCTGGGCATATGGATGGTCGAACACCCGCCGGTAAAGGCCCCCGGCAACGCAAACAGCACAACCTTCCGCCCCGCCAGAAGACTGCCCAGTTGCACCGTTTCTGGCCCGTTCGGCCCCATCCGCGCCAGCGTGGCATCGGGCAGTCTGTCGCCTGTCGAAATTGTCATCATATCCCTTTCGCGCATTGTGTTTGTTGCGCTGCAAACTATAGGCTGGCCATCGGTTCCGTCCATCTCAACCCGGCATCAAAGGGCTTTTCGGATGCAAATTTATTCGGCATGAGGATCATCGCAGGCAAACATCGCGGTCTTGCGCTGGGGGCACTTGGCAAGGGCGACGCGGGGGCACATTTGCGCCCGACATCCGACCGGGTGCGTGAAAGCCTGTTCAACCTGCTGATAAACGGCGGCTATGGTGATCCGGTCAGCGATGCGCAGGTGCTGGACCTGTTCGCCGGCACCGGCGCATTGGGTCTGGAGGCCCTGTCGCGGGGTGCCGCGCATGTCACCTTTGTCGATGACGGTGCCAAGGCACAAAGCCTGATCCGCGCCAATATCGAAAAGTGCCGCGCACAGGCCGATACGGCCCTGATCAAGCGAGATGCCAGCCGCCTGGGGGTTAATCCCGGCGCGGCAGCAACGCTTGTCTTCCTTGATCCGCCCTATGGCAAGGGGCTGGGGGAAAAGGCGATAGCGACCGCATTGTCAGGGGGTTGGATCGCACCCGGCGCACTGATCGTATGGGAAGAAAACACCCAGATCACGCCACCCGCCGAACTTGCCGTGCTGGATGCGCGTCGCTATGGCGATACGGTGATCTCGATATTGCAGGCCAATCAGCCCCAGGTCGGATGAAACCGGCCAGACGGCGACAACGTGAAAATTTCGCACCCGTCCGCCGTCACGCCGACCGAATGTTCGAACTGCGCCGACAACGATTTGTCGCGCGTCACGGCTGTCCAGTCATCGGCCAGCACCTTGGTTTCCGGGCGGCCCAGATTGATCATCGGCTCGATCGTGAAGAACATGCCTTCTTCCAGAACCGGCCCGGTTCCGGCACGGCCATAATGCAGCACATTGGGGGGCGCATGAAACACCCGGCCCAGACCGTGCCCGCAGAAATCGCGCACAACCGACATGCGCTGGGCCTCGGCATAGGTTTGGATGGCATGGCCGATATCACCGAATGTATTGCCCGGCTTCACGGCCTCGATCCCCTTGAACAGGGCGTCATGCGTCACCTGAATCAACCGCTCGGCCCGGCGGGACAGATTGCCCGCGACATACATCCGGCTGGTATCGCCGAACCACCCATCAACGATGACGGTCACGTCGATATTCAGGATATCGCCATCCTTCAGACGCTTTTCGCCCGGAATACCATGGCACACCACGTGGTTGACGCTGATGCAACTGGCGTGCTGATATCCCTTGTATCCAATCGTCGCCGAAACGGCGCCAGCGGCGGCAACCATATTGGTGATGACATCGTCAATTTCGCCTGTGGTGCGGCCCGGTTCGACCAATGGCGCAACAGCGTCCAGAATTTCGGCCGCAAGGCGCCCTGCCCGGTGCATACCGGCAAAATCCGCCGGTTCGTAAATTCTGATACCATCCTTGGTCAGCCGACCGCGCGCACTGTCATCCACAGCACTCTCCATCCTGTTTAAACCATAGATAATGTCCTTCGCCGGCAATGGCCAGTGGTGCAACTGGGGCTTTGAAACCGCCCCGCGCCGCCCTATACCCACAATGACAAACAAAGGACGACGCAGATGCCCAACCCAACTGCAGCCATGGTCGTGATCGGAGATGAAATCCTGTCGGGCCGCACCCGCGACTCCAACATGCACTATCTGGCACGAGAACTGACCAAGCACGGTATCGTCCTGCGCGAGGTGCGCGTGGTCGCCGATGATCAGCCCGGCATCGTGGCGGCAGTCAACGCGTTGCGCGATGCATATGACAATGTCTTCACATCTGGCGGGATCGGCCCCACCCATGACGATATTACTGCCGATGCCATCGCCGCGGCTTTCGGCATCGGCATCAGCATCCGCGACGACGCACGCGCGCTGGTCGCGGCGCGTTGTGCCGCCACCGGCACCGAGTTGAACGCCGCCCGGCTGCGCATGGCCCGTGTGCCCGACGGCGCCACGCTTATTGACAATCCGATATCATCCGCCCCCGGTTTCACGGTCGGAAACGTTCATGTCATGGCCGGGGTTCCATCTATATTCGAGGCCATGGTGGCCTCGGTGATCCCGACGCTGACGGCTGGCGCGCCGCTGCTCAGCCAGACATTGCGCATCGACCGCGGCGAAGGTGAAATCGCCGGCCCACTGTCCGATCTGGCCGCCGAATATGCCGATCTGTCGATCGGATCCTATCCATTTCAGTCGAACGGCGTCTTTGGCGCCAATATCGTGATCCGTGGCACCGATGCCACGCGCATAGACGCAGCCATGACCAAACTGGCCGGTATTTTTCCGGGGGCGATGCTGTGACCGATACCACCCGGTTTTTCGACGCTGCTGCTGCAACCTGGCCCGCAGCCACCCTGCACCAGTCAGGCCCTTTCACCATCCGCCACGGGGCGGGTGGCGGATTGCGCGTCTCATCGGCAACGCTAAACGGCAGCGCCGTAGCGCCACAGGACATCGCCACCGCTGAAACGCAGATGCGCGCAACCGGCCAGCAACCCAGCTTCATGATACGCCCCGGCGAGGACGATCTGGACGCGCTTTTGGCACAATCGGGTTATCAGATAGACAAATCCGTCATCATATCGGCTGCCCCGGTCGATCTTGTGGCGGCAGACGGCCCTGCTCCGATCAGCGCTTTCACCGTCTGGGAACCGGTGTTTGCACAATATGAAATTTGGGCCGATATGGACATCGGGCCTGAACGGCTGGCGGTCATGAACCGCGTGAACTGCCCGAAAACATCGGTGTTTGGCCGGGCGGCTGAACGGCCGGTCGGCGCGGCTTTTGTCGCGGTCAGTGACAGTATCGCCTTTTGTCATGCGCTGGCCGTACGCCCGGACATGCGCCGGATGAAGGCGGCCATCAACATGATGCGGGCGGCGGCGGTCTGGGCAAGGCAACAAGGCGCGCAAACCTTTGCCGTGCAGGTCGAATCTGACAATTCTGCCGCGCGCGCCCTGTTCGCAACCTTGGGAATGCATGACATCGCCAAGCTGCATATCCGGGTGAAATAGCCGGCCCCCCCCCCGAAAACCGGCCCATATCGGCATATTTCCGCCGCAAAAGCGCCCATATGGCCTGACTTACTGACAGCAAACGGCTCCAGTGTTGCGCAAATGGTTGGCAGTCGCCTAGTCTATAGTCGATTATTCACCATTTGGAAAATTGTCGGGTACAAGATCGCTCCGGCTGTCAAAGATAAGGAATATGACGGGCAATGCCGATCGGGTTGAAAGGGATCATTCTGCTGACCGCTGCGGCGCTGGCTCCGGCCTGCCTGCAGGCCCAGTCGCTGACCCTTCCTGACGGCGCGACCATCGCCAGCGAAAAAATTGACAATCTGGCAAGCTATATGCTGCCCACCGGCCCATGGGATGGCCGCGCCGTCGCGACATTGCCCACCGAAGGCGCGCGCAAGATGCAGGCGTGGCAGATGCCCGCCGATGGCCGCACCACCCTGGAAATTCTGGCGCCACTGCGCGACCAGCTTGTCGCCGACGGGTTTGACATCTTGTTCGAATGCGAAGCTGCAACCTGCGGCGGGTTCGATTTCCGCTATGCCACCGAAGTTCTTCCCGAACCGGCGATGCATGTTGATCTGGGCGATTACCGCTATCTGGCCGCGCAGCGAAAGGGCAAGAATCCTGATTATGTCAGCCTTCTGGTCAGCCGCACCTCGACACGGGGCTTCGTTCATGTGATCCGGGTAGGCGCCGCGAACAAGGCGCTTGCGCGGCTGACATTGTCGACAAAAACACCTGTTTCAGCCGATCCCGCCCCCGCTGGCGATGCGACGGCACCCCTGATCAGTCAGCTTGAACAGACCGGAAGCGTCGTTCTGGCAGATCTGCATTTTGAAACCGGCGCGGCCAGGCTGGACGACAGCGGCTTTGACTCTCTGACAACCCTTTCCGATTATCTCAAGGCCAACCCGGATCGCCGTATTGCGCTGGTTGGCCATACCGATGCGGAAGGCACGCTAGAGGGCAACATCGCCCTGTCGCGCGCCCGCGCCCAGGCTGTGGCCGAGCGGTTGATACAATCATTGGATATTCCCGAAAGCCAGATCAGTGCCGTTCAAGGCGTGGGCTTTCTGTCGCCGATTGCCAATAACGACACCGAAACGGGCCGCACCCGGAACCGCCGGGTCGAGGTTGTTCTGATCACCGACTGAACCCGCAGCTTTGCCAACAAGAAAAGCCCCGCAAAACTGGCGGGGCTTTTTCATTCGGTTGCAAGGGCATGCCTGCCTACCAGATATCCGGGCCCTTGTTGGCAAAGCTTGTCACCAGAAAATCAATGAAGGCGCGCACCTTGGGCTGCGTGAAACGGCCCGGCGGATAGACCGCATAGATACCCAGGTTTTCCACCGGCAGATCGGGAATGGCCTCTTCGACCAAGCCTTCCTTCATGGCATCTGTATACAGAAAGCTGGGCAGATAGGCGATGCCCAGGCCGGAAATGGCCGCGTTCAGCAAGGACTGGCCGTCATTCACCGTCAGCCAGCCCGCCGTGCGGACCTGACGTTTTTCACCCGACGGGGCAGTCAGCTTCCACACATTGCCGCTGGACTGATTGGAATAATGCAACAGCTTGTGCGTGTTCAGATCGTCGATCTTCTGCGGGCGTCCGTATTTCTTGAAATATTCCGGCGAGCCGATCATCCGCTTGGTGGTATCGGTCAGCTTGCGGGCGCGCAGGGTGCTGTCTTCCAGCTCTCCAACCCGGATCGCCATGTCGAAGCCTTCGGAAATCAGCTCCACATAGCGATTGTTCAGCACCATGTTCACGGTAATATCCGGATATTCCTGCAGGAAATCGCCCAGAACCGGTGACAGCAGGTTCACCCCGAAATCGGTTGCCACCGATATTCGCAGCAATCCCGATGGGGCCGTCTGCATCGACGTGACCAGCGCATCGGCCTCGCCTGCATCGTTCAGAACACGCCGGGCCCGATCATAATAGGCCAAGCCTATTTCTGTCGGGCTGACGCGCCGTGTCGTGCGGTTCAGCAACCGGGCGCCCAACCGTGCTTCCAGCGATGAAACATGCTTGGACACAGCGGATTTCGATATGCCCATCTTCTTGGCGGCATCGGTAAAGCCGCCCTGATCCACCACTGTGGCGAACGCCTCCATTTCGGTCAGTCGATCCATGTTGAACCCTTCACGCACTTCAGATTTCCGAAGCCCGTTATCATCCCGAATTCGGGCAAGAATTGGGTTTTGCGCCGACAATACTGCGGTTTTACACAGGATCGTAAGGCGGAGGGAAACACAGGGCGCAGACACAAAAATTAGGCTTTATCTTTACTATACAAAGACTTGCCTGTCCGTCCTAGGTCATTGTTTCCAGACAATGCCGACGAAATGCCTTTTTCAGCATATCCAGCTCTGCGCGCAACAGATCAATTTCAGCGCGGATATCGTCCTCCAGCGGCGCGCCGGTGACGATTGTGAAACTGTCCAACCGCGCACCGCTGGCGATATCGCGTATCACAAAGGTCTGAACCCCGTCCGACAACAGATCCGCCGGCACCGGGACCGACACCAGGAATTGCCCCGGTGCGCTGTTATCCGGCATCACACTGACACCCGCCAAAGGCTTTTCCAGATGCAACACCTCTATCTGCGGCGGCGCATCGGCGTGCAGAACGCCTTCCCAGACACCGGCGCGAATACGGGTCTTTGTCAAAATCATATCGGTCATGGAATCCCCTAAAGTTCGGCGCGTGGACGGCGGCTGAGCGCCAGGTCACGCAGAATGATCTGGTTCATCTCTGGCCCCTCGAAGATCAGATCCAGCCAGACCCGATCCACACGCTTTTCATTCAGATTGGTATAGGCCAGGTCGAAATCGACGAAGACATCCTGTTCATGCAGGGGCAGTTCACGCACGATCTGTTCGGTATTGGGCCCATGCCGCACATTCAGCCGGGCAAAGATTTCCAGCGGCTTTTCCAGCTCGATGATCGTTTCCACCCGCACAAGATGACGGCGGGTCAGACCGGCGGCGGCATCCGGGGGCAGGTCGATCGCCAGAGACAGGAACGAGCCATCGAAGCGAAACACATCCATGCGCAATCCGAAGGGCGCCAGATCGGCCTCGCGCGTGTTTCTTATCTGGCGCAGGGTCAGTTCGGAAACCGCGCAATCGTGAAAAACGGTAATTTCGTCCCCGAAAGTCGCACGGGTTTCTACGGCGGCCATGCCGGGCCGCCCCAGCGGCCCGCGCCAAAGTTGCGGACGATAACCCCAGTCGGACCCCATCGGCCGCCTGAAGGCATTCGAGCCGATCAAGGGCAGCGTCAGGCGCCCCTCGGCGATATGAATCACCTTGTCCAGCTGTCGGCGCAATTGCCGGGCGCGGCTGCGATAGGCTTTCAGCGTCGCGGCATCCTGACGTTCGGCAAGCCGCGCCACACGCGCCCATTGCCGAAGATAGCGCCGCTGCAATGCGCCTTCGATCAGCGCCTGAAACCGCTTTGCCATTCTGCCCTGCCCCGATTCATACTACACTGTGGGCTTCCCACTTTACATGCGATTAGTCGCAAAACGATTCCGGCTTGGAAACCCTTATTGTTTCCAATTCTTTCGCAATTGATAAAACGGATCATGACTTGTCTGCACCGGGGGCATTTTCATGCTGAATGCGGGCCACCAATGCGCGCACCGTCGCAAGCCCGGCATCGTCGGATATGGGGCGACCACGCATTGCCATCGCCGTTGCCGAAACCACATAGCCGTTCACGGTAAAGATCGCGCGCCACGCGTCTTCCACCAAGCCGGGGACCTTCGCGGCGCTGCGGTCGCGCACATGCACGATGAAAACCCCGTCGCGCACCCAGGTTTTCACGACTGTGACCTTGGCCGGATCGCCATCGCGCGCCAATGCCGCCCGCCCTTGCGCCGTGGCAAAAAAGGCCGTCAGGGCGCGCGTCTCGTCGCCGGGAGGCATGCTGCCGCTGGTCTGATCCACCACTGAAACGGCAAGAAGTGTCGGATAATCAGGGTGGGGCGCTTCGCTGTGTCGGGTCAGATCCGCGCAACTGGCCATCAACACAAAGGCTTCGCCCGGGCCTTTGCGCGTCGCGTCGCGATCAACGCAGTAACCTTCGGGGCCGGCCACAATCACCTGCCCACCGAAGACCGCAACCTTTTCAGGCGCGCGCATCGAGACAAAGATGTTCCGGCTGGCCTGTGGCCCGTCCTGCATGCAGGCCGATAACAGCACCGGCAGGGCAAGCCCTGCCAGTGCCAATCTTGCCCTACTGGTCCATATACACATGTTTTTCGGCCTTGGCGCCGGGGTGGGTGACGGCACCCTTGCGCGTGCTGCCGACCAATTGTGCATATTTCCACAGCGCGCCACTGGCATAGACCGTTTCACGCGGTCCTTTCCAGCCGGCCTTGCGGTTGGCCAGCTCCTCATCGCCAAGCGCGACCGAAATTTCCCCGGTCAGCGCATTCAGCGTGATCATGTCGCCATCTTTCACCAATGCGATCGGGCCGCCATGCGCGGCCTCGGGGCCGACATGGCCCACGCAGAACCCGCGAGTGGCCCCCGAAAAACGCCCATCGGTGATCAGCGCCACCTTCTTGCCCATGCCCTGACCCGACAGCGCCGCCGTCGTGGCCAGCATTTCACGCATCCCCGGCCCGCCCGCGGGGCCCTCGTTTCGGATCACCAGAACCTCACCTTCCTTATAGGTGCGGGCCTGCACGGCCTCGAACGCGTCTTCTTCGCATTCGAACACACGGGCCGGGCCGGTGAACACCTGTTCGGCCTCGGTCATGCCTGCGACCTTTACGATGGCGCCATCGGGGGCCAGGTTACCACGCAGCCCGACAACGCCGCCGGTTTTGCTCAGCGGGGCCGAAACCGGGTGGATGACCTTGCCATCCACTTCGCGGTCCACCAGATCCAGCTCTTCGCCGATCGTGCGGCCCGTGGCGGTGATGCAGTCTTCGTGGATCAGGCCCGCCTTGCGCAATTCGCGCATCACAACGGGCACGCCGCCGGCCTCATACAAATCCTTGGCAACATATTCGCCGCCCGGGCGCAGATTCACGAAATAGGGCGTATCGCGGAAGATATCGCAGACATCGAACAGGTCGAAGTCTATCCCGGCCTCGTGCGCGATGGCGGGCAGGTGCAGGCCGCCATTGGTCGATCCGCCGGTGCAGGCCACCACGCGGGCCGCATTTTCCAGCGCCTTGCGGGTCACGATATCGCGGGCGCGGATGTTCTTTTCGATCAGGTTCATCACCGCCACACCAGAGGCCTGGCCATACTGATCGCGGCTTTCATAGGGGGCAGGCATGCCAGACGAATTGGGCAGCGCAAGGCCAATGGCCTCGGATACACAAGCCATGGTGTTGGCGGTATACTGGCCACCGCAGGCCCCGGCCGAAGGGCAGGCCACGCGTTCCAGAATTGCCAGCTCTGCATCCGACATATTGCCTGCCTGATGCTGGCCCACGGCCTCGAACACGTCTTGAACAACGACATCCTTGCCGTTCAACCGCCCCGGCAGGATCGACCCGCCATAGATGAACACCGACGGCGTGTTCAGCCGCACCATGGCCATCATCATACCCGGCAGCGATTTGTCACAGCCCGCCAGACCCACGATCGCGTCATAGCAATGGCCGCGCATCGTCAGTTCCACCGTATCGGCAATCGCATCACGCGATGCCAGCGATGACCGCATGCCTTCATGCCCCATCGCAATGCCATCGGTCACGGTGATGGTGGTGAATTCACGCGGGGTGCCGCCACCGATCTTGACGCCCTGTTTCACCGACTGCGCCTGACGGTTCAGCGCGATATTGCACGGCGCGGCCTCGTTCCAGCAGGTGGCCACGCCAACCCATGGCTGGTGAATCTCTTCCTCGGAAATCCCCATCGCATAGAAATAGGACCGGTGCGGCGCGCGCGATGGGCCTTCGGTCACGTGACGGCTGGGCAGCTTTGACTTGTCGAAACGGGCATTCTTCATGGCGATCTCCTCGGATTTCCCTGCGCCACGGGATAACGCCCCGCACCCCCCCGCACAAGCGCGATTGAAGCCGGCGCTATCCGCCGCTAGGCTGACACGACGCCCCAACCGCAGGAGCCGCCGATGCGCGCGCCCGAATTCGCCGCCTTTGTCGGACCCGCCCGCCTTTACCCGCAGATATGGCGGATACTGCTTGGCATTCTGCTGATCCTGTTTTGCTATTTCGGTTGGGTGGCGCTGACGCTGGTGGTGGGCTTTGCCGCTGTTGGGCAGGAAAACTATTTCGGATGGCTGGCGCAACTGACCACACCGACCGACCCGGTTCTGACGCTGGTCTTGCTGTTGACCTTCGGCGGGCTGCTTCTGGGCACGATCATTGCCGCCGCGGCCTGCCATTTTCGCGGCCCCGGCACATTGTTTGGTCCCTGGGACGAAACCTGGCGCGGGTTCGTAACGGTTCTTGTGGTGCTGATGCCGCTATATGGGCTGGTATTGGGGATCGGGGCGCTTTTCGATCCGCCCCTGGCCAATATGGAACTGGTGGCATGGGTGCGCCTGTTGCCGCTGGCGCTGCCTCTGTTACTGATCCAGACCACCGCGGAAGAGGTGCTGTTTCGGGGTTATCTGCAACAGCAGCTTGCCGCGCGATTCGCCGCCCGCTGGATCTGGATGGGCCTGCCCGCGCTGGCCTTTACGTCCTTGCACTGGTCGCCAGAGGCGGGAACGAACATCTGGTTCATATTGGCCGCGACGCTGGGCTTTGCGCTGATCGCTGCCGATCTGACAGAACGCACCGGCAGTCTTGGCGCGGCGATGGGGCTGCATTTCGTCAACAACATCTTCGCGCTTCTGGTCTTGGGAACCAAGGGAACGATCACCGGCCTTGCCCTCTATATAACGAAGTATGATATCGCCGACAGCAGCACCCTGCCGCTGAGCGCCGGGCTTGATCTGATTCTGCTGCTTGGGGTCTGGCGATTGCTGCGCTTCATTCTGGACCGCTAGTTTGATTGCATTCCGCGCCCGCTGGCCTTATCTCGGGCACAACGTCACAGCCACGGTGCCTCTCCGATGAACTGGATCTCGAACTATGTCCGCCCCAAGATCAACTCTCTGTTTTCGCGCCGCGAGGTGCCAGAGAACCTGTGGACCAAATGCGATGAATGCGGCACCATGTTGTTTCACCGTGAATTATCCGACAACCTGAACGTCTGCACCAGTTGCGGCCACCACATGGCCATAACCCCGCGTGACCGTTTCGCGGCGCTGTTCGACGGCGGCGTGTTCACCGAAATCGCCGTGCCCGCGCCGATCACCGATCCGCTGCATTTCCGCGATCAGAAGAAATATCCCGACCGCATGAAAGCCGCGCAGAAATCGACCGGCGAAGCCGAGGCCATGCTGGTGGCCGAAGGCATGATCGGCGGCACACCGATCGTGGCCGCAGCGCAGGATTTCAGCTTCATGGGCGGGTCGATGGGCATGTATGTCGGCAATGCCATCATCGCCGCCGCCGAACGCGCCACCAAGACAGGCCGCCCGCTGATCCTGTTTTCGGCTGCCGGTGGCGCACGCATGCAGGAAGGTATCCTGTCGCTGATGCAGATGCCGCGCACCACCGTCGCGGTCGAGATGCTGAAAGAGGCCGGGCTGCCCTATATCGTCGTGCTGACCCACCCGACCACAGGCGGCGTCACTGCATCCTATGCGATGCTGGGCGATGTGCATATTGCCGAGCCCAACGCGCTGATCTGCTTTGCCGGGCCGCGCGTGATCGAACAGACGATCCGCGAAAAACTGCCCGAAGGGTTTCAGCGGTCGGAATACCTGCTGGATCACGGCATGCTGGACCGCGTCACCCGGCGCGGCGACATGCGCGATGAGCTGATCAGCATCACCCGGATGCTGCTGGGCCTGTCGCCTGCGATCCGCGGCAACCTGCCCGCCCCCGACAAGGCAACGCCGAAGCCCAAGGCAGACGGAAAGCCCGCCGCGTGACCACCGATGCCAGCGACATCATCCTGGAACGGATGATGTCCCTTCACCCCAAGCTGATCGATCTGACGCTGGATCGGATGTGGCGCCTTCTGGCCGCCCTTGATCATCCCGAACGCGCCCTGCCGCCGGTCATCCATATCGCCGGCACCAATGGCAAGGGATCGACCCAGGCCATGATCCGCGCCGGGCTGGAAGCCGCCGGAAAATCGGTGCATGCCTATACCTCGCCCCATCTGGTGCGCTTTCATGAACGTATCCGGCTGGCGGGCGAATTGATCGACGAGGCCGCGCTGGCACGGTTTCTGGATGAGTGCGAACGCGCCAATCAGGGTGCCGACATCACCTATTTCGAAATCACCACCATCGCCGCCCTGCTGGCCTTTGCCCGCACCCCCGCCGATTATACCCTGCTAGAGGTGGGCCTGGGCGGGCGGCTGGATGCCACCAATGTGGTGGAAAAACCGGCGCTGACGATCATCACGCCGGTGTCGATCGACCATCAGCAATATCTGGGCGATACATTGGCGGAAATCGCGGGCGAAAAGGCCGGGATCGTCAAGCGCGGCGTGCCCTGCATCGTTGGCCCGCAACAAGACGCGGCGCTTGACGTAATCGAAACCCACGCCGCCCGCCTAGGCGCGCCGCTGCTGGTTTACGGCCAGCACTGGCATGTCTGGGAAGAACGCGGGCGGCTGATCTTTCAGGATGAAACCGGGCTGCTGGACCTGGCCCTGCCCCGCCTGATCGGGGCGCATCAGGTTCACAATGCGGGCGCCGCCATCGCCGCGCTGCGCCATCTGGGTTATGGCGAAACCGAATGCGAAGCCGCCCTGCGCGACGCCGCCTGGCCCGCCCGCCTGCAACGGCTGACGAAGGGTCCGCTGGCCGCGGCCGCGGCCGCGGCACAGGCCGAGCTTTGGCTGGATGGCGGGCACAACCCCGCCGCCGGCGATGCCCTGGCCGAGGCGATCACCCGTCTGCCGCCCCGCCCATTGCACCTGGTCTGCGGCATGCTGAACACCAAGGATGTCACCGGTTTTCTGCGCCCGCTGGCGCGTGCAGGCCAGTCGCTGCATGCCGTGTCGATCCCCGGATCGACCGCCACGCTATCCGCCGAAGACACTGCCACGGCCGGGCGCGCCGTCGGTCTGCCTGCCGTTACCGCGCATAGCGTTCAGGATGCCGTGACCGATATCGTCACCCATACGCCAAACGCGCGCATCCTGATCTGTGGGTCGCTCTATCTGGCGGGCGAGGTGCTGCGCGACAACGGCTAACAGGCTCTGTGCATCCCTGCCCATATCCTTGGCCGGCCCCCCGCCCTATCTTGGGCCAAACAGCATTCTGGAAGGCGCCATGACACAGACCATTGAATTCGGCCTTGATACATTCGGCGACGTTACCCACGCCAATGGCAAACCGCTGCCCCATGCGCAGGTGCTGCGCGATGTGGTGGCCCAAGGCGTTCTGGCCGATCAGGTCGGCGTCGATTTCATCGGACTTGGCGAACATCACCGCGATGACTTTGCCATTTCCGCCCCTGAAATGGTGATGGCCGCCATCGCCGCCAGAACCAGCCGCATCCGGGTCGGCACCGCCGTAACAGTGCTGTCATCCGATGACCCCATTCGCCTGTTTCAACGCCTGTCCACGCTGGATGCGCTGTCCAACGGCAGGGCCGAGCTGATTCTGGGCCGCGGATCATTCACCGAAAGCTTTCCACTGTTCGGTTTCGACCTGCGCGATTACGAAACCCTGTTCGAACAGAAACTGGACCTGTTCACCCGCCTGATCCGCGACGACAAGATCAGCTGGTCCGGCAGCCACCGCCCTGCGCTGAAGGGGCAGCGCGTCTATCCAACCCCCGAACGGCCCCTGCGTGCCTGGGTGGGTGTCGGCGGCAGCCCCGAATCGGTGATCCGCGCGGTGCATTTCGACCTGCCGATGATGCTGGCCATCATTGGCGGCAGCCCGGCGCGGTTCAAACCCTTTGCCGAACTGTATCGCGACGCCTTTGCCCAAGCTGACCGCCCGGTTCAGCCCATCGGCGTGCATTCCCCCGGCCATATCGCCGACACGGACGAGGCCGCCCGCGAAAACTTTTTCCCCGGCTACAAGGCCATGCATGATCGCATCGGCCGCGAACGTGGCTGGCCCGCGCTGCAAAAAGCAGACTTCCTGCGCGAGGTCGAACATGGATCGCTTTATGTCGGCAGCCCCGAAACTGTCGCGGCCAAGATCGCCGGCACTGTCAAGGCGCTGGGTCTGAACCGGTTTCAGTTGAAATACAGCGCAGGCCCGGTGCCGCACGCCGCGCTGATGCGCACAATCGAGCTGTATGGAACCCGCGTGATCCCGCTGGTGCGTGATATGCTGGGGTAATGGCAGCGGGAAAAATCTTCCCGCAGATTTTTCAGACGAAGAAATTTCGGGAAATTTCTTCTTATTCCACGCCCCAATCGGCGTCCTGCATTTCGCGCAAACGGCTGGCTGTCCTCTCGAATTCGAACGCGCCGCTGCCTTCGACATACAACATCTCTGGCTGGGCTGCTGCCGAACAGATCAGCCGCACCTTCGCCTCGTAAAGCGCGTCGATCAGCGTGACAAAGCGCTTGGCCTCGTTGAAATTGCTGCGGGTCAGGCGCGGGATATCCTCGACGATCAGCACGCGCACCGCATCGGCAATCGCCAGGTAATCGGCGGGCCCCAATGGCTTGGCGCACAGATCCCAGAACGTGGCACGCCCCACACCGTTCTGGAACTGCGGCACTTCGACCTTGCGGCCGTTCACTGTCAGCACCAGTGGCGCGCCCGGCCCGCTGGTGAAATCCTGCCAGATGTCCTGCATGGCGGCGCGCGCCGCATCGTCGGCGGGCGTGAAATAGACCTGTGACCCCGACAGCCGATTCTGGCGATAATCGTTGGGCGAGGCCAGATGATGCACCTCCAGCCGGTCCTTCAGCAGCGCGATGAACGGCAGGAATAATTCGCGCTGCAAACCATTCTTGTACAGATCATCCGGCACCCGGTTCGACGTGGTTACAACCGTTACCCCCTGATCGAACAGCAACTGAAACAGCCGCCCGACGATCATCGCATCGGTGATATCATTGATCTGCATTTCGTCGAAGCACAGCAGGCGCAGGTCCGCGGCGATTTCTTCTGCCACGGGGCGCAGCGCATCGGCCATGCCGCCCTGGCGTGCCTTGTGCAGCCCGGCATGGATTTCCTGCAGGAAGGCATGGAAATGCACACGGCGTTTTTGCGGAATATCAACGCTGTCAAAGAACAGATCCATCAGCATCGACTTGCCGCGCCCGACCCCGCCCCACAGATAAAGCCCCCGTATGGGTTCGGGCTTGCGCCGCCGCAGGGCAAATCCACGCCGGGGGATTGCCGCCTCTTCCAATGCGCGGCGCACAGCGTCCAGCGGTTCCAACACGGCCAGCTGGCCGGGGTCCGAATGCAGCCCGCCTGCGGCCACCATCTGATTGTATTTTTCGCGCAAACTATCCGTCATTTGCCCTGCTTACGGGGCTTTTATGGCCTTGAAAAGGGACGGCGCCGCAAAAGCGATCAACCGTCACGCAGGAAGGTCTGCAACGCCTTGTGGACGTCATCTGGATGGGTCTGCAACAACATATGTGCGGCACCCGGCACCGTTACCTGATGGGCATTGCGATTGATCCGCGCCAGCCGCCCCACCGCTGTAAGTGGAATCGCCGGATCATCCTCGCCCCAGATCGCCAGCACCGGAATTCCGGCAGCTACCACGGCGCGATGGGCGGGTTCCATATCTTCGGTCAGCATATGGCGCAGGCTGGACAGCCGCGCGGGCAACGTGCCGCGCACCGGCTCTGGTCCGCCGAACAGCCGCATCGCCCAATCCCCCAGCACCGGCACCGCGATGGCGAACCGCCCAAGCCGGCCCACATTGTGCCCCAGACCCGATGGCGCCAGCAACACCATACGGTCAACCCGGTCGGGGGTGTCCGCTGCAAAGGCGGTGACGATTGCCCCGCCCATCGAATGCCCGATCAACAATGCGGCCTCGGTGAGGTTCTGATCGTCCAGCAATTCGCGCAATTGCCGCATAAAGAACGCGCTGTCTTGCACACCGGCCACTCGGTCGGAAAATCCGCGCCCGTACAGATCATATCGCAAGACGCGAAACCCCATCCGGGTCAGGATCGGCGCCAATGCATCCCAGACCCGCATATCCGAGCTGAGCCCATGCACGCATACCGCCACCGGCCCGTGTTCCGGCCCGTCCCAACGGTAATGCGTGGTTCCACCCGGCAGATTCGCGAACCGTCCGGCTGCGGCCGCGCGGCCAGCGGCATCCATCGGGCGGCGGCGGCGTTCAGACAGGTCATAACTGGCCCAGAACACCAGAACGGCGGCCAGCGCGATACCGACGCCCCAGATCAAAACCGCGCCTCCTGCACCGACAGCAACCCGGCGGCGACCAGCCGATCCGCCCAGCCCTGCGGCCCGTCGAACAGATGCACCTGCCAGCCGCGCGCGGCGGCTGCGTTGATATTGTCGGGCCGGTCATCGGTGAACAACAGATGCTCTGGCGCGATGCCGCAATCGTCTTCAACCATCTGGTATATCCGCGCATCAGGCTTGATCACCCCCATCCGGCCCGACACATAGGCCCGGTCGAACTGCCCCAGAAACGGATATTTCGGCACGGCGACATCGAAACTGCCGATCCCGAAATTTGTCAGCGCAAAGACCGGAACACCCCGCGCCCGCAACGCCTGCATAAGATGCACGGAATGCGCAATCACAGGCTGGGCCAGATCGATCCAGTTGTCATGCCACATCCGGATTTCGGCGCGAAATTCGGGATAGGTATCGGCCGTTTCATAGATCGTCGTGCGAAAATCTTCGCCCCTGTCGACGCGGTCGTTCATGCCATGCAGATCGACCGCCGCAAACATGGCGCGCCGCCTGTCGATACCCACCACCCGGTCATAATATCGTTCGGGCTGCCATTCGATCAGCACATTGCCGATATCAAAGATCACCGCCTGGGGCGTCATGTTCCAATCCTTTTCGCCGCTTGCAATACGCGCTCCAGCGCATCCAGAAAACGCGACTTGTCTGCTTTTGAAAAAGGTTTGCCGCCCCCCTGGCGAAACGGATCGGCGGCGCGCAGATCGGCCATCAGATCGCGCGTGGCCAGCACATTGCCGATATTGGCCGCCGTCAGCGCCCCGCCATCATGGCGCAACACCTGCGCGCCCGCCGCCACGCATTTCGCGGCCAGCGGGATATCACCGGTGATAACCACATCGCCAGGCCCCGCGCGTTCGGCGATCCAGATATCGGCCACATCCGGACCATCGGGAACATAGACCATTTCGATCAGCGGGTTGGGCGACGGTCGCAGTCCGCCATTGGCCACCATGAACACCCCAACGCGGTGGCGGGTGGCCACGCGCTCGACCTCGGCCTTGACGGGGCAGGCATCGGCATCGACGAAAATCCTGCTCACTTGCGCATCGCCTTGGCGTGAAGGGCGATATGATCACGCATGAAAGACGCCACAAAGAAATAACTGTGATCGTATCCAGCCTGCATCCGGAACTGCCCAGGCTGGCGGCGCGCGGCCATCGCGGAAGACAGTGCTTCGGGCATCAGCAGATCAATGAACTGATCCTTGGCACCCTGATCAATCAGCACCGGGCCGTCAAACCCTGCCGCCTGCATCATCAGGCTGGCATCGTGGCGGACCCATTGCGCCGTATCCGCCCCCAGATAGGCCGAAAACTGTTTGCGCCCCCAATCCGATGCGGTGGGATGCGCGATCGGGGCCAGCGCCGAAACCGACGCAAACCGCCCCGGCAGACCCATCGCCAGCGTCAGCGCCCCATGCCCGCCCATCGAATGGCCCATGATCGACTGGCGGCCTTCATCCACTGCGAAATTCGCGGTGACAAGCCGCGGCAATTCATCAGCGATATAATCCCACATGCGGTAATGCGCGGCCCAAGGCGCCTGGCTGGCATTCACATAGAACCCCGCCCCCTTGCCCAGATCATAGGCATCATCATCCGCCACCCCATCCCCGCGCGGCGATGTATCGGGAAACACCAGCGCGATACCCTGTTCTGCGGCCCAGGCCTGGGCACCCGCCTTGACCATCGCATTTTCATGGGTGCAGGTCAGACCCGACAGATACCACAGCACGGGCACCGGGCCATCGG
>NZ_JBSRVX010000044.1:0-67861 GCF_055134745.1 Actibacterium sp. | reverse complement strand
GCCCGACCAATGCCAGCCGGTCACCGGGCTGAACATTCATATCAAGCCCGGAAAATACCGGATCGCCCCCGAAGGTCAGGGAAATATCGGAAAGTTGCAAAAGGGGTAAGCGTGCCATGCGCGGCAGCTATCGCGCAGGCCGGGCGGCGTCAATCGCCCAACGCGCGATCAGGCTGACAAAGCTGTCAGCAAGGCACCTCGATCAGACAGGGGCCGGGCGTTTCCAGCGCCCTTTTCAGCGCCGCGACAAAACCATCGGCATCGCTGACCCGGCTGCCCCTGACGCCATGCCCGGCGGCCAGTGCAACCCAGTCCAGATCGGGCGCGGTGACATCCAGCATCCGCGCGGCATTGCGCCCCGGTGCGGCGGCGCCGACCTTGGTCAGTTCGCTGTGCAAAATCTGATAGCCGCGATTGGCAAATACCACGATGGTTACGTCCAGCTCTTCACGCGCCATGGTCCACAGCGATTGCAGCGTATACATCGCAGCCCCGTCACCCATCAGCGCCAGCACCCGCCGGTCGGGGCAGGCAATGGCCGCACCGACAGCGCAGGGCAACCCCTGCCCGATCGCCCCGCCCGTGGTGTGCAACCAGTCATGCGCGCGCGCGGTCAGGCTGCGCAGAGTGGTGGGCCGGACCGATGTTATGCCTTCATCCACAACGATCGCGTCCCGGGGCATCAGCGCCGCGATGGCATCGGCCACCGCCTCCAGCGTCAGCGCCCCGGTGGGCAGCGCGGGCAGATCCTGCGCGATGCGAAGCGGCGCGGCCTGGCTGGCATCCAGCGCATCGGCAAGGGCGGTCAGGGTCCAGCCGATATCCATGGTCGGGCCGCACAGCGCCATCACCTCGCATTCGGGCGGCGTCGCAAGCGAAGGCTGATCGGGATAGGCGAAGAAACTGACCGGCGCCTCGGCGCCGCACAGAACCAGCGTGCCGACCGAGGACAACATCTGCCGGTTATGCGCCACCGGATAACCCAGCCGCTCTATCGCGATGGCCCCATCACCGCGCCGGATCCGGCTGACGGTATAGGGCGCGATCAGACGGCAGCCGCTGCGCGTGGCAATGCGCCCGGCCAGTTCGGCCAGATCGTCCAGCAAGGCGGGCCCGTCGATCAGCAGCGCCGCACCCGGCGCGGTCAGGGCACGCGCGGCGACGGCGATCTGATCGGCCGATGGGCGATGTAATGGTGCAGGCGCCGTGCTGATTTGCGGCCTGTCCGCCGGCCCCCACGCGGTATCGGCGGGCAGGATCAGCGTGGCGATCTGGCCGCCCTGGCTTTTGGCGGCGCGAATGGCATCGGCTCCGTCACGGGCCACGGCGGCCGAATCGTCGCTCATCCGGGTCCAGTGCGACACCGACTGGCTGAGAGCGACCGTCTGGCCACGCAGCGGGCTTTCATAATTCAGGTGATAGGTCGCGTGATCGCCGACCACGTTCACGATGGCGCTGTGGGCCTTGCGCGCATTGTGCAGATTGGCAAATCCATTGCCCAGTCCGGGCGACAGATGCATCAGGGTCGCCGCCGGACGCCCCGCCATGCGGTAATAGCCATCGGCGGCCCCCGTGGCACCGCCCTCGAACAGGCACAGAACACAGCGCATGTCGGGATGGCTGTCCAGCGCGGCCACGAAATGCATTTCCGACGTGCCCGGATTGGCGAAACAGACAGCCACGCCGTTTTCCAGCAGCGTGCGCACAAGCGATACAGAACCGTTCATATTCCCCCCGCGCCGTCGCTTCTGGTTGCGGGGCGTGGCAGGACATTAGTGGCAGGGCTTGACAAGTCAAGCAACCTGTCCGCCTCCGGCTATCCCGCGACGCCGCGCAACAACCGCTTGCGCGCCGCAGGAATGGCATTGATTTCAAGCCCGGTGAACACATGCAGTGTATTCAGATCGCGATCGACCACCGCATGATCCGACACCCAGCCTCCCATCACAAGATAAGAGCGCAACAGGGGCGGCATGCCCAGCATCGCCCGCTTTGCGTCGGGTTTGCGGCGGCGCAGTTTCTGGGCGAACTTGAATACATTGGGCGCCTTGATGCGCGGCAGGAACCGCTTGGGCGCCAGATGGCGATCTTTCAGCAGGGCAAAGGCATCCATGTAATCCTCGGCCTCGGTGCCCTTGAAGGACGAGCAGCCGAACAGCAGCTCGACCCCCTGCTCATCGACATAGCGCGTCATCGCCCCCCAGGCCACGCGCAGGATATCGGCATCACGCCAGTCGGGATGCAGGCAAAAGCGGCCCATTTCCACGATAGGCCCGGTAAAACCCGACAGGCCCGACAATTCGTAATACTGGGCCGAATAGCTTTGCCCGATCTCGGCCCCGCCTTTCAGCGGCATCAGCCTGAAACAGCATACCAGCGCGCCGGTGCGGGTTTCCTCGACCAGAACGTGGCGACACAGAGCATCGAAGGGGTCGGAATCCGCCGCATCGGCGTTTCCGCGAAAACTGAGCGCCCGCAGGCGTTGCGCGGCACGAAGATCGTCCGCCCCTTCGGCAAACCGGGCCGCAAAACGGCCCTTGCGAAGTGAAAACATGCCCGACCTTCCTCTTGCACACTGGCAGATGTGGCTTCTGCACCCTAAATATGGTCTGGCGCCCCATAACACACAAGATGTGACAATAGCTTGACGCCGCAACGGCACGAAAGGACACCATGTCAGAGAAGATCACCAAGACCGACGCGCAATGGCGCGAAATGCTGTCTGACCTGGCCTATAAGGTCACGCGCAAACACGGCACCGAACGCGCCTTCACCCATGACGATTTTCCCAAACAGCCGGGTATCTATCGCTGTATCTGCTGCGGGGCCGATCTGTTCGATCAGGCTGACAAGTTCGACAGCGGCACCGGCTGGCCCAGCTTTACACAGCCCATTGACGGCACCGATGGCACAACCATCGGCGAATCCGAGGATCGCAGCTTTTTCACGCGCCGCACCGAGGTGCATTGCAACCGCTGCGATGCCCATCTTGGCCATGTCTTTCCCGATGGGCCGGCCCCGACCGGCCTGCGGTATTGCATCAACGGCGTGGCGCTGCGCTTCGCAGATCGCGACGCCGGGGCTGAAGATCACTGAATGAACTGATTGGGGTTGAGCCGCCCGATATTGCCCAGCAATTGCTGCAGGAACGAGGCGCCCTTGATGTTGTCATCGGTCACGCGCCGGTTCAGCGTGACGACGCGCCCGTCCTTGAGCGAGTATTGCTCGATATTGCGGACGGTTCCCGATCGGTCGAACGAGATCGCGACCAGGTCGCGCTGCAGCTCTTCGGGGGCCAGCACGCCCAGCGTCTGCCATCGGCTGGCCACGTAATACCAGGCCTCGTCACGCATGACGCCTTCGGTGGTGGGCGGGCCGAAGACCTGCGCAACCGTGTCGCGCGTATCGACGCCGATCACCACCGCGTCCAGATCGGACTTTGACGGCACATATCCATGATTGCGATAGATCGGGGCGCAACCGGCCATTGCCAGCATCACGATAGATGCCAGTGCCAGTTTCATCTTGTGTGCGGTATTATGCATACCCCCCCCTTGCCAGGCAGCAGCTTGCCTTTTATCGCCTTTACAGAAGGATCAACCGCTGTTCAAGAATGGAACATGGCAATGACCGCCCAGATTGACAGCCCCGTGCGCATGGCCGCACTGAATGCGGGCCAGGAATATGCCTTTGTGCTGACGCCCGATGCCGCCCATCGAGACGCCATTGCCCGCGAACTGGGGTTGCTGGGCCTGCGCAAGCTGCGCTTTGTCGGCACCCTGCGCCCCGAAGGCCGCCGCGACTGGCGGCTTGAGGCCGATCTGGGCGCCAGTATCGTGCAAAGCTGCGGGATCACGCTGGCGCCGGTGCCTGCGCGCATCGACGAACGCGTTCAGCGCCGCTATCTGGCCCGCCTGCCCGATCTGCCCCCCGGTGATGAAATCGAGATGCCCGATGACGACACCATCGAGCCCCAGCCCGAAATCCTGGACCTGACACAGGTCATGATCGAGTCGCTGGCGCTGGCGCTGCCGCTGTTTCCGCGCGCCGAGGGCGTCAGCATCGACACCGTCGCCGCCACCCCACCCGATGCCGAACCGCTGGACGACGGCAAGATCAAACCCTTTGCCGGTCTGGCCGCACTGAAGAAACAGATGGAACGGGACCAGGGCGAGGACGATACCGAATAGTTACAGAAAAGACTTGCGCCGGGTTCGAATCCGGGTATGTTCCCGGCCTCGTTTACACCGTGGATCAGACAACGCGCCCGGCGGGTGCAAATGTCTTTCATCCCTATGAATTACAAGGGCAATTGCCCCCGAACACCGAGGTCGAGACATGGCTGTCCCTCAGAATAAAGTTACGCGTTCGCGCCGCAATCAGCGTCGCTCGCATGATGCACTTGTTGCCGGCAATCCTGCGGAATGCCCCAATTGCGGCGAATTGAAACGCCCCCATCACGTCTGCGGCGCCTGCGGCCACTATGCCGAGCGTGAAGTTGTTGCCCAGTCGGCGGATGTCGATCTGGACGAAGACGCGGCGTAAGCGCCCCACAAGGGGGAACGCGCCTGATCATGCCGTCTCAAACCGATCTGGCAGGACCGACAGAACCGCGCATCGTGATCTCGGTGGATGCGATGGGTGGGGACCGTGGCCCGTCGGCCGTGGTCGCCGGCATTGCGCAATCGGCTGCCAAGAATCCCGATATCCGCTTTATCCTGCATGGTCCGCAGGATCAGTTGGAGCGGCTGGTCGCGCGGCGCAAGAGTCTGGCTGATCGTTGTGAGATCCGGCACGCCGATGGCGTGGTGACCATGGGTGAAAAGCCCAGCCATGTCATGCGCCACGGCAAGGGCACCTCGATGTGGTCGGCCATCGAAAGCGTGCGCGAGGGCGAGGCCACCGTTTGCGTATCCTGCGGCAATACCGGCGCGCTGATGGCGCTGTCGATGGTGCGGCTGCGCAAACTGCCCGGCGTGAACCGCCCCGCCATCGCCTGCCTGTGGCCATCGCGCAATTCCGGCGGCTTCAATGTCATGCTGGATGTGGGCGCCGATATCCGCGCCGATGAACAGGATTTGCTGCAATTCGCGCTGATGGGCGCCTCTTACGCCCGCAACGGGCTGGGGCTGAAACAGCCACGCATCGGGCTGCTGAATGTCGGCACCGAAGAACACAAGGGCCGGGCCGAATTGAAGGTCGCCCATGACCTGATTGCCGCCGCCGCCCCCACCAGCGATTTTGAATTTGTCGGCTTTGTCGAGGGGGGGGATATTCCCTCGGCGCGGGTCGATGTGATCGTCACCGACGGGTTCACCGGCAACGTGGCGCTGAAAACCGCTGAAGGCACCGCCAAGCTGATCAGCGAGTTGTTGCGGGCCGCGTTCAAGTTTTCGCCATTGTCGCGCATCGCCGCCGTGCTGGCCTATACGTCATTGCGGCGCCTGTCGAAACGGATCGACCCGCGGCGTGTCAATGGCGGCATCTTCCTGGGCCTGAACGGCACCGTCATCAAGTCACATGGCTCTGCCGACGCGACCGGTGTATCGGCTGCGATCAAGCTGGCCTTTCAACTGGCCCAGACCGGTTTCGCCGAAAGGCTGGCCGCACGGGTTGCATCGGCCAGCGGCCCGCGCCAAGATGAGGCGTTGAACGAGGCCGAAAGCGAAAGAAAAGAATGACAATACGGGCCGTGGTCAAAGGATGCGGGCATTATCTGCCCCAACGCATTGTCCCCAACAGTGAATTCGAACAGACGCTGGACACATCCGACGAATGGATCCAGTCGCGATCCGGGATTCAGCGCCGTCATTTCGCCGCCGAGGGCGAGATGACATCCGATCTGGGCACGAAGGCCGCGCTGGCCGCGCTGGCCGATGCCGGCTTGACCCCCGACGATATCGACGCGGTGATCGTCGCCACATCGACCCCTGACCTGACCTTTCCATCGGTCGCGACCATGATCCAGGAACGTCTTGGCATGACGCGCGGCTTCGCCTTTGACGTTCAGGCGGTCTGTGCGGGCTTCATCTTTGCGCTGTCCAATGCCAATGCGATGATTCTGACCGGCCAGGCGAACCGGGTGCTGGTCATCGGCGCCGAAACATTCAGCCGCATCATGGACTGGACCGATCGCAGCACCTGCGTGCTGTTCGGCGATGGTGCGGGCGCGCTGATTCTCGAAGCCTGCCACGGCAACGGCACCAATGCCGATCGCGGCATACTGGCCACCGATCTGAATTCCGACGGGCGCTATCGCGATCTTCTTTATGTCGATGGCGGTATCTCGACCGGCACCAGCGGCGTTTTGCGCATGCAGGGCAAGGAAGTATTCCGCCACGCGGTCGACAAGCTGGCCGCCACCGCCCACACCGCGCTGGAAAAGGCCGGGCTGGGCGCGTCAGATGTGACCTGGGTCGTGCCGCATCAGGCCAACCTGCGGATCATCAAGGCCACAGCCCAGAAAATGGGCCTGCCGATGGAGCGCGTGATCGTCACCGTGCAGGATCACGGCAACACCTCGGCGGCATCGATTCCCCTGGCGCTGTCGATCGGCCAGGCTGACGGGCGGATCAAACAGGGCGATCTGCTGGTGGCCGAGGCGATCGGCGGCGGTCTGGCCTGGGGATCGGTGGTTTTGCGCTGGTAACTTGCCGCTTGCGGGCCGCGCGCCAAGCCATTGATATTGACTCGGAAATTTTTTTCTACCTATTCTGACGGATAAATCAGGTTCGGGGGAGCCATGGACAACAAGACATTGACACGGATGGACCTGAGCGAAGCGGTGTTTCGCGAGGTGGGTCTTTCCCGAAATGAATCCGCCGATTTGGTCGAAAGCGTGCTGCAGCACATGTCTGACGCGCTGGTCGCCGGTGAGACGGTCAAGATATCGTCGTTCGGCACCTTCAGCGTGCGCGGCAAGGCCGCGCGTGTGGGCCGCAACCCCAAGACCGGCGAAGAGGTTCCGATTCATCCGCGCCGTGTGCTGACCTTCCGGCCCTCGCATCTGATGAAAGACCGCGTCGCTGCCGGAAACAAGGGCTGAGCAACCGATGGATAAATCGCCCGACGCCTTTCGCACCATCAGCGAGGTGGCCGAGTGGCTTGATGTTCCCGCGCATGTCCTGCGATTCTGGGAAAGCCGCTTCACCCAGGTCAAACCTGTAAAGCGCGCGGGCGGGCGGCGGTATTACCGGCCCAATGACATGCTGCTGCTGGGCGGCATCAAGCAGATGCTGCACGTGGATGGCATGACGATCCGCGGTGCGCAAAAGGTGCTGCGCGAACAGGGCATCAAACATGTCACCGCCCTGTCCCAGCCACTGCAGGGCGATCTGACTGACGCCATGGCGGATGAGGCCGATCTGGTGCCCGAGGCGCCGATGGCAGAAGACGTTGCGCCCGCCCCCGTCGAAGATAATGTCGTGGCCCTCAAGCCTGCCCCGACGGAAACGCCGCCGACGCCGCAGCCCGCCGCGGCGAACGCGGATACCGACACCGCGCCTGCCACACCAGAGACATCGCAACACGTCGAGGCGGACCCCCAGCCAGAACTGGATTTCGCCGCCGAATCCGAACTCCAGCCCGCGCCCGCCAAACGTGCGCCGCTGGGCATCCGGGTGCCCCAGGGCGACCCCGATGACGAAGACCTGGCGCAGGTCGACCCGCCGCTTCTGGTGCGCCTGCGGCACCGCGAAACGCGCCACTTGCTGCGTGACAATCACGCCCCGGCCCTGGCCACCGCCCTTGCCCGCCTGCGGGCCCTCAGCGCGCGCATGTCCGACGGTGCCTGAGGTCTGCGTTATTTGCGGTTTTGTGCCTTGCCCCCGGGTGAATAAATGGTATGAAGCGCCTCACGTCGGGCTATGGCGCAGCCTGGGAGCGCGTCCGTCTGGGGGACGGAAGGTCGTAGGTTCGAATCCTGCTAGCCCGACCAATATCAAAAGCCGCCCGCGCCGGTTCCGGCGTCGGGCGGTTTGATTTTCGGGGGGCGCATGACCATCACTGGCACCGGGGTTCTGCCCGCACAGCACATCCAGACAATGATCGCGGATGGCCAGATTGCCGCCAGCCCCGCGATTTTGCCCGCACAGGTTCAGCCGGCCTCGCTCGACCTGCGGCTGGGCGATACCGCCTATCGGGTGCGTGCGTCATTTCTGGCGGGCGCCGGGCGCCGCGTGACCGACCGGCTGGCCGAATTCGAAATGCACCGCATCGACCTGACCCGCGACGCGGTGCTGGAAAAGGGCTGCGTCTATGTCGTGCCGCTGATGGAGAGGCTGGCCCTGCCGGACGATGTTCACGCCGTCGCCAATGCCAAAAGCTCGACCGGGCGACTGGATCTGCTGACCCGCACCATCACCGATAGCGGCGTTGAATTTGACCGTATCCCTGCCGGGTATGACGGCCCCCTTTTTGCTGAAATCTGCCCCCGATCCTTTTCGGTCAAGGTGCGCCCGGGCATGCGCCTGAACCAGATCAGGTTCCGCCACGGGCAGGCCGTGCTGGACGACGATACCCTGACCGCCCTGCACACGCGCGATACGCTGGTCACGGGCGGACCTGCGGTGATATCCGACGGGCTGGGCTTTTCGGTCGATCTGCGCCCCGCACAGGGCGACCTGGTGGGATACCGCGCCAAGCCCCATACCGGCGTAATCGATCTGGACCTGATCGCGCATTACGACCCCGCCGAGTTCTGGGAAGAAATCCACAGCCAGAACGGCCAGATCATCCTGGACCCCGGCGCGTTCTATATCCTTGTCAGCCGCGAAGCGGTTCATATTCCGCCCGACTTTGCCGCCGAAATGGCGCCCTATCTGGCGATGGTCGGTGAATTTCGGGTGCATTACGCGGGGTTTTTTGATCCCGGTTTCGGCCATGCCGCCGCCGGTGGCAGTGGTGCGCGCGGCGTGCTTGAGGTCCGCTGTCACGAGGCACCATTCGTTCTGGAACATGGCCAGATCGTCGGGCGGCTGGTCTATGAACGCATGGCAAAACGCCCCGCGCAGCTTTACGGCAGCGGCATCGCGTCAAATTATCAGGGTCAGGGCCTGAAGCTGAGCAAGCATTTCCGCACCCCCTGACCGCGCCACCCTCATGACAGGCGCGGCCAGCGGGTGAAACTCATTTGACCTTCTTGCCGCCCACCAGAATCGCCCCGCCGCCCGCTTTCATATCGGATGTGGCCGCGACCTTGGGCTTTTCCTTTTTGGGTTTCTTGACTTCCTTGTTGCCGCGTCGATTGTCGCCTTTGGACATGGGATTTCCTTTCAGAACCTGCCGTCATGAATCGGCCATGGGGGCTGGACGGCCAGCCGCCCCGGTTACGTTGTTCAGGAAAATCAGGGTTGCTTGGCTGTGCGCCAAGGCGATAATTTTGACTGGACAAAGACCGTCGCCTCACTGCCCCTGAGGGGGCTTCCTGCTGGTCTTGCGATTGAATCTAATCCTGTCACATGCCGTTTTCAAGCCTGTCGCGCGAGTGGCACGAAAGCTCAGAACCGCCCCATACGACGGGTAACTTTGGCGGCCTGGCGGGCGCGTTTGGCCATCTGGCCGGCCTGTCGGGCGCGCTTGCGTTCGGCCGGTGTCAGTTCTTCTTCGGCCTTGCCGCGCCGCGCCGCCATACCGATACCTGCATCCACGCCCTTGTTGACGATCTTGCGCAGGAACAGCTTGGTAAACATGTCGATCAACTGATTGGCATTCATCTGGGATTCCTCAGCTTTCATCCTCGAACATATCAGTTTGTTCGTCTTGCGTCTCGTCTTCATCCGATTGGGCAAGAACATCAGGGGCGGGCCGGTTTTCCAGCAACCCGGCGGCGCGCAATTCCTTGAGGCCGGGCAGATCGCGCGCGCTTTCCAGACCGAAATGATCCAGAAAACCCTGCGTGACGACAAAGGTCACGGGCCGGCCCGGCGTCATGCGCCGGCGGCCGAAACGGATCCACTCCAGCTCCAGCAACTGATCCACCGTGCCGCGCGACACCGAAACACCGCGAATTTCCTCGATCTCGGCGCGGGTGACGGGCTGGTGATAGGCCACGATCGCCAGCGTCTCGATGGCCGCGCGCGACAGTTTACGCGTTTCGACGGTTTCCTTTTGCATCAGGAAACCCAAATCGGCAGCGGTGCGGATCGCCCAGGCATCGCCCACCCGCATGACGCGGATCCCGCGCCCTTCATACCGTTTGCGCAGCAAGTCCAGCGCCGCGCCTGCGTCACAGCCATGCGGCATGCGTGCGTTCAGATCGGCGATGCTGACAGGTTCGGCACTGGCGAACAATATTGCTTCGACCATGCGCTCCTGCTCGGGCAGCGGCGGGGCCTGAAACAGACTTTGTTCTTGGTCTTCCGACATTTACACAGCCTTCTTGCGAATTTCTATCGGCCCGAACACCCCGTCCTGGCGGATATCCAGCGCGCCCCGCTTGGCCAGTTCCAGGGTGGCGGCAAAGGTTGACGCGGTGGCCGAGCGGCGACGGGCCGGATCAATGTCCCACCCATCGGGCAGATAGCTGGACAAGCTGGTCCAGTCGCCCGAAAACCCGATCATGCCGCGCATCCGGTCCAGAGCCTCTTCCATGGTGAAGATATTCTTGCGATCAAGCACGAAGGGGCGGAAATCATCGCGGGTGCGGATACGCGCATAGCCCTGCATCAGGTCCAGCAGTGTAGCCGTCCAGCGCACCTTGCGCACCCGTTCCACATCTTCGGGAATGCCGCGCGCGAAGAAATCGCGCCCCAGCTGGTCGCGCCCCATCAGGCGGGCCGCCACATCGCGCATCGCCGCCAGCCGCTCCAGCTGAAACGCCAGATGGGCGGCCAGATCTTCGCCTGACGGGCCCTGATCAGCAGGATCGGGCGGCAGCAGAAGGCGCGATTTCAGAAAGGCCAGCCAGGCCGCCATGACCAGATAATCGGCCGCCAGTTCCAGCCGCAATGCCTTGGCCTGTTCGATGAAGGCCAGATATTGGCGCGCCAGTTGCAAGACGGAAATCTTGCGCAGATCCACCTTTTGGGTGCGTGACAGGCTCAACAACAGGTCCAGCGGCCCCTCGAACCCGTCAACATCGACGATCAGCGCCTCGGCGGCCAGACGGTCGGCAACGTCGAATTCCGGCTCAGCCATGGGCCAGCGCGCCGGTCAGCGCCCCCCATTCCTGCATCAGGTCAGGCAAATGATCCCGGCTGAGCATCCGCCGGCCAAGCGCGGCCGCGGCACGGCCCGCCGCCTGCGGCGCAAGCGGCCCACAGGCATCGGCGACCGCCCGCATTTCAGCCAGATCACCGTTGCAGTGCAACACCGCATCGCAACCCGCTGATATTGCGTCATGACAGCGCAAGGAAAGATCGCCCGAAAGCGCCTGCATGGAAATGTCATCGCTCATCAGGAAGCCGTCAAACCCGATCTCGTCACGCATCACGCGATGCATGAGGGGTGATGTGGTCGCGGGCCGGTCGGGGTCGATATCGGCAAAGACCACATGCGCCGTCATCGCCATCGGCAGATCGGCCAGCGCGGCAAAGGCCGCGAAATCGCGCGCGGCCAGATCGGCGCCGGGCGCATCGACTCGCGGCAGGTTCAGATGGCTGTCGACCTGCCCGCGCCCATGCCCCGGCATATGCTTGACGACCGGCAGAACGCCCCCTGCCAGCATCGCCTGCGCAACCGCACACGCAATCGCGATAACCGTATCAATATCAGCGCCATAGCAACGATTCTTCAGAAACGGATGCGTCATGTCACAGGCGATATCAGCCACCGGAGCACAGTTCACGTCGATCCCCACCGACCGCAACTCTGCCGCGATGATCCGATAGCGCAGCGCCATGATCCGGGCCGCGTCGGCCCCTGCCGCGCGCACCTGATCCAGCGGCGGCAGCCAACCCCGCCAATGCGGGGGGCCCAGCCGCTGCACCCGGCCACCCTCCTGATCGATCAGAACCGGCGCATCGCGTCCAAGACTGTCGCGCAGATCGCCCGTCAGGCGACGCAACTGATCGGGGGTTTCGATATTGCGCGCGAAAAGGATGAAGCCCAGCGGATCGGCATCCCGAAAGAACTCATGTTCGCCGGCAGTCAGAACCGGGCCGGAACAGCCCAATATGAAGGCCCCCGTCACCGGGCCACGACCGGGATACAATCGGCCTTTTCCGCCGTCAGGGCCGCGCAGAACCGCCGCGCATCGGCGATATCGGCAAAGCCCACGGCACGCAGCCGATAGAAATTCATCCCGCCACTGACAGCAGGCTGGATCAGCAGCTTCTTGCCCTCCATGAAACTGCCGAAGCGGCCTGACAGGCGCTGCCACTCGGCGCGGGCGATATCGGGCGTGTCATAGGCGCCAAGCTGCACCAGATTGGTGCCGGGCAGCACCGCATCGGCCGACAATTCCTGCACTGCGACGGGCGCGTCATCCGAGCGGGCACTGACAAAACTGACCAGGGGCCGCGCCGCCGGATAGGGTGAATGGGTCAGACCGCCCTTGATCGCCGGGACAACATCCGCCTGCACGGTTTCGGGTGTTGCTGTGACGGGCGTCGTTTCGACCAGGGCGGCGGCATCGTCCTGGGACAGCCCCATCGCCTCTTGCAGGGCGCGCTGAACGGCGGCGGCGGTCGGGTCTTCGCGCGTTGCCATGGCGGGCACATCACCGGCGCCTGCGTTCTCGGGAACCGGGGCGGCCAGTTCCGCCGCAGGGGGCGGCAGGATGACGGCGGGGGCAGGTGCTGCCTCGGCCAGGGGGGTCTCGGGGCCGGAAACGGGGGCACGCGGACCCAGATCGGCGCGCGGCAGATCATCGCCGGTCAGTTCAACCGGCCGGGGCGCCAGCACCAGCCGGTCAGGCGGCGGGGCGGCCTCGCCCAGGGCGGCCACGCGGTTGACGGCCAGCCCCTGGTGTTCGGCCTGCCGTCCACCCGGGTCTTCGGGGGCCACGCGCATCGGACCTTCCAGCGCCTGGATGACCGGCACGCCGGACACGTCGCGCATGGTCAGCTTATAGCCCCAGACCGCCAGCCCGACGATCAGCGCAACCGAGGTCAGCGCCCCGCCCCCGGCCGTCAGCCGCTGCACAAGGCGCGATGCCGGTTGCGCCTGATCCGCCGATGAATCGGTGTACTTGATACCTGCCATTGCCGCCTCTTGCCCACAGGCGGCGCGGGGTCCGCATCCGCCCGGTTCATCATGCCTGCCAGCGCCCGTCGGCCTGCGCCTGTTGTTCAGCGCATTTCGTCCAGCGGGGTCACGCCAAGAATACCAAGACCGGCGGAAATAACAACGGCCACCGACCGGGCCAGGGCGATTTTCGCCTGTGACAGGGCCGCGTCATCCTGAAGAAAGCGCAGATCGGCCACGTCATTCCCGCGGTTCCACAAGGCGTGGAAATCCGATGCCAGCTCATAAAGGTAAAAAGCGATCCGGTGCGGCTCGTGCCCGCGCGCCGCGATTTCCACCAGACGCGGCCATTCGGCCAGCTTGCGCGCCACGGCCAGTTCAGCCTCATGGGCCAGCCCGGACAGATCGGCCAGCGCCAGCGCCGCGTCATCGGCGGCGATCCCTGCCTCGGCGGCCTTGCGCAGCACCGAACAGACGCGGGCATGGGCATACTGGACGTAGAAAACCGGGTTTTCCTTGGACTGTTCCAGCACCTTGGCGAAATCGAAATCCAGCGGCGCATCGTTCTTTCGGGTCAGCATCACAAATCGGGTGACATCGGGGCCGACCTGATCGACCACATCGCGTAGGGTCACGAAATTTCCGGCCCTTTTCGACATCTTGAAAGGCTCGCCGTTCTTCCACAGCTTGACCAGCTGACACAGCTTGATATCCAGCGGTACCTTGCCATCCGACAGCGCCGAAACGGCCGCCTTCATACGTTTGACATAGCCGCCGTGATCGGCGCCGAATACATCAATAAGCGCGTCGAAACCCCTGGAAACCTTGTCATAATGATAGGCGATATCAGGTGCGAAATAGGTCCAGCCGCCATCGGATTTCCGGACGGGGCGATCCACATCATCACCATGCGCGGTTGACCGGAACAGCGTCTGTTCGCGCGGTTCCCAATCTTCGGGAAGCTTGCCCTTGGGGGGTTCCAGCACCCCTTGATAGATTAGGCCCTTGGCATCCAGCGCCTTCAGTGCGGCCTCGATCCGGCCGGTGCCATACAGCGACTTTTCCGAAAAGAACACATCCATCGACACGCCCAGCGAAGCAAGATCTTCGCGGATCAGCGCCATCATCGCATCTGTGGCGAAATCGCGGATGCGCGTCAGCCAGACCTCTTCGGGCTGGTCTTCATATGCATCGCCGATCTGATCGGCCAAGGCCTGTCCAACTTCGACCAGGTATTCGCCCGGATAGGTGCCGTGAGGAAATTCGACCGCCCGCCCCCGCGCCTCGAGATAGCGCAGATAGACAGAGCGGGCCAGAACATCGACCTGGGCGCCACCGTCATTTATGTAATATTCGCGCGTGACATCATACCCGGCATAGGCCAGCAGGTTCGACAAGGCATCGCCGAACACCGCGCCGCGCGTATGGCCCACATGCAACGGCCCGGTCGGGTTGGCCGATACGAATTCGACATTGATGCGCTGCCCCTGCCCCATGGCAGACCGCCCGAATCCCTGCCCTTCGGCCAGAACCGCCCCCACGACCCCCTGCCAGACAGACCCGGCCAGCCGCAGATTCAGGAAACCGGGACCGGCAACCTCGACCGTTGCGATGCGCGGGTCTTCGGCCAGACGGCCGGCCAGCACCTCGGCGATGTCGCGCGGCCTGGCATTGGCCGGCCTGGCCAGCACCATCGCGGCATTTGTCGCCATGTCGCCATGAGCGGCATCGCGCGGCGGTTCGACCGTTACGGCGGTGAAATCCAGCCCCTCGGGCAGAACGCCATCGGCCACCATCGTGGCCAGCGAGTCGATCACAAGGCTGCGCAATTCGGTGAATAGGTTCATGTCTTGGCCATCCTGTCCATTGCCGGGCGGTTTAGCATGCCCGACCCGCGCGTCAATGCCCCGGTCGCAGGGGTGTTTAGGCCGCAGCGATCAAGCGGCTGTGTTCCTGCATGGCAAAGCGGTCGGTCATGCCCGCGATGTAATCCACCACGATCCGCGCCAGGTCGGTTTCCGACTGCACCTCCTCGACATCCTTGCGCCATTGCTTGGGCAGCAATTCAGGCTGTGCCATGAACAGCGGAAACAGCTCTTGCACCATCTGGGTGACGACCTTGCGCATTTCGACCACGCTGGGCGCGCGATACATGCGCTGGAACAGAAATTCGCGGATCACCTGCAATTGTTCCCAGATCTCGGGGGTAAAGCGGATCATTGCCCGCCCCGCCAGCCGGATATCGTCAGGGGCGGCCGGGTCCAGTTCGTCCAGATTGGCACGCGCCACACCGATCACGTCATTGACCAGAAGACCGAAGAAACGGCGCAAGGCCTCGTGGCGGCGGCGGTAATAATTCAGGCCGACCCATTTGCGGTCCACTTCGGCAAAGCAGCCCTTCAGCAGCGGCAATTCGGCCAGTTCGTCGGTCGAGAACAATTCGGCGCGCAACCCGTCATGCAGGTCGTGGTGGTTATAGGCCACATCATCGGCCAGCGCGGCCGCCTGGGCCTCGGCGCTGGCAAAGGTATGCAGTTCAAGATCGTGGCGGGCATTGTATTGGGCCAGCGCATAGGGCAGCGGTCCGATGACGGGGCCGTTATGCTTGGCCAGACCTTCCAGCGTTTCCCAAGTCAGGTTCAAGCCGTCGAAATCGGCATAATGCCGTTCCAGCCGGGTGACGATGCGGATGGCCTGGGCATTGTGATCGAACCCGCCATAGGGCGCCATCAGCGCCGACAGCGCGTCTTCGCCGGTATGCCCGAAGGGCGGATGGCCCAGATCATGTGCCAGGGCCACCGCCTCGGCCAGATCAGTGTTCAGACCCAGAACGCCGGCGATCGTGCGCGCCACCTGGGCCACTTCGATCGAATGGGTCAGGCGGGTGCGGAAATAATCGCCCTCATGTTCGATGAAGACCTGAGTCTTGTGCTTGAGCCGGCGGAACGCCGAGGAATGAATGATACGGTCGCGATCGCGTTGAAACGCACTGCGAAAGGCGCTGTCTTCCTCGTGATACAATCGTCCGCGCGACTGTTCCGGTCTGCACGCGAAAGGTGCCAGCATGATCTTGCCCCGCTTGTCGTTGCCTGTCAGGGGTCATATATTGCCGATGTCACGGTTTTGATACGGGATTTTCACCAGATGGACCTGAACCTGCCCCCACGGGTGACAGAACGCGCCTTTGCACGGCTGGCGGAAATCGGCGCGGATGCGACCGGAAAGGCGCTGCGCGTCGCGGTCGAGGGCGGCGGATGCTCGGGCTTTCAATATGATATCCGGCTGGATGCGGTGGCACAGGACGATCTGGTGCTGGAAGGCGCCGGGCAGAAAGTGGTGGTCGATTCCGTCTCGCTGCCGTTTCTGGCCAATGCGGTGATTGACTTCACCGACGAGTTGATCGGCGCGCGGTTCGTCATCGACAATCCCAATGCCACCAGTTCCTGCGGCTGCGGCACCAGTTTTTCGATCTGATCGGGTGGTGCGCGCTGCGGGCGGGGCTTGGGTATTTTTGCCAAGAATAAACAGCATATGAACCGGATTTCGACGCTGATCCTGGGGGCCGGGGCCGCCGGGATGATGTGTGCCGCCCGGGCCGGGGCGCGCGGCGGGCAGGTTCTGGTGATCGACCATGCAAAGGCCCCCGGCGAGAAAATCCGCATCTCGGGCGGGGGGCGGTGCAATTTCACCAATCTGCATACGGCAGCGCAGAATTTCATATCGGCCAATCCGCATTTCGCCAAATCGGCGCTGGCGCGCTTTGGTCAGTGGGATTTTCTGGACCTGATGGCGCAGCATCGCATTGCCTGGCATGAAAAGACGCTAGGCCAGTTGTTTTGCGACGGATCGGCGCGACAGGTGGTGGCGATGCTGCTGGACGAGATGGACAAGGTCGGCGCGCGGCTGCAATTGCAGGTTTCGGCCAGCGAGATCCGGCGCGCGGATCGCGGTTTCGTGGTTACCTTGTCAGATGGGACGGTTCTGGGTTGCGAGAACCTGGTGGTGGCGACGGGTGGCAAATCCATTCCAAAGATGGGGGCGAGCGGGTTTGCCTATCAGGTTGCGCGCCAGTTCGGCCATGAGGTGATCGACACCCGCCCCGGGCTGGTGCCGCTGACCTTTGGCGATGCGTTCAGCCCGCTGGCCGGCATCGCCCTGCCCGTTCGCGCCAGTTGCAACGGCGCCGGCTTTGACGAGGCGCTGTTGTTTACCCATCGCGGCCTGTCTGGCCCCGCGATCCTGCAAATTTCAAGCTATTGGCGCGAGGGCGATACGGTAACGCTGGACCTGTTGCCCGGGACGGATCTGGTTTCCCGCTTGCAGGAGCGCCGCGGCCGCGAGGGGCGCAAGGCGGTGGTCACCCATCTGGGCGCCTGGTTGCCGGCGCGGCTGATTTCCCATCTGGGCGCGCAATTGCCGCTGGCGGGCAATCTGGCCGATTGCAGCGATGCCCGTTTGCGCAGCCTGGCGCAAGCGTTGCAAGGATGGCAGGTGACGCCAACCGGCAGCGAAGGCTATCGCACCGCCGAAGTCACCCTGGGCGGGGTGGATACAGCCGGGCTGAGCGCACGCGACATGCAGAGCCGTCACGTGCCGGGCCTGTATTTCATCGGCGAGGCCGTCGATGTCACCGGCTGGCTGGGCGGGTTCAACTTTCAGTGGGCCTGGTCATCTGGCCATGCTGCAGGCACCGCCATCGCCGCGCAGGTCTAGGCCGTGGCCCGTCAAGCCGGGTTGTGCGACAGCAGGTGGTCACTGTCGGTTCCGCCAAGCGAATGGAACAGGCCGCTGGTATTGTTCACGCCGAACTTCTTGAGCAGTTTTCCGCGATACACCTCGACCGTGCGATAAGAGATATCCAGACGTTGCGCGATTTCCTTGCTGGTCAGTCCGTCAGCCAGAAAACTGAGGATTTCGCGTTCCCGCCGGGTCAGCGCGAAATAGGGCCGGTTCGGTGAAAGATCGGCAAAGCTCCACAAGGCGCGATCCAGCGGGCGTTCGGGAGTAAAGGTATGGCCACGCACGCGGCACCAGAACAAGGTTCCGTCCTGGCGGGCCATCACGCGCTCATCCCAATAGCTGTTGGTTTCGCGCAATTGCTTGACCCCGCGGTCGCGGATGTTCACGAACTCTTCGTTCGTGGGATAGAGGATCGAGAAAAGCTGACCGCGCAGCGTGTCGCAGCTATAGCGAAACATCCGCGCGAAGGACAGGTTGCAGTCCCGGATGACGCGGTTTTCGGTTACAACCAGCCCGATCGGCGCATAGGTATAGGCAAGTTCGGCAAAACTGCCGTTCCGGAAGCAATCCTCGATACGTATTTCCACGATCTTGCCCCGAACCGCTTTGTTCCTGATGCTTGCACCATAAGCTAAACGACCGGCCAGATTTGCGCAACAAGCGCAGATCAGCCATCAGGGAGGACATCATGAACAAGATCAAACGGTTTGCCGTGGCGATGACGGGTGCACTGCTCATTGCCGGCCCGGCAGTCGCCGAAGACCCGATAAAGATAGCGCTGATCCACGGGTTGTCAGGCAGCAGCTTTGAAGCCTTTTCAAAGCAAACCCAGACAGGTTTCAACCTGGGCATCGAATTTGCAACAAAGGGCACGAATACGATCAAGGGCCATCCTGTCGAAATCATCGTGAAGGACACGCAGTTCAAGCCCGATGTGGCGCGCGCGGTTCTGGCCGAAGCCTATGGCGATGACAATGTGCTGCTTGCGGTTGGCGCCACGTCTTCGGGCGTGACCAAGGGCATGCTGCCGATTGCCGAAGAATATGAAAAGATCCTTATCGTCGAGCCGGCCGTGGCCGACAGTCTGACGGGGCCGGAAAGCAACCGGTATGTGTTCAAGACCTCGCGCAATTCGTCGATGGACATGCAGGCCCAGGCCATCGCGCTGAAACCTGATGCGAACCTGCATGTCGCCACCCTTGCCGAGGATTACGCCTTTGGCCGCGACGGCATCGCCGCGTTCAAATCCGCGTTGCAGGGAACCGGCACCACTGTTGTCGCCGAGGAATATGTTCCGCAGGGCACAGCCGACTTTACCGCCGCCACCGAGCGGATGTTCAATGCCCTCAAGGACAAGGAAGGCCGCAAGGTTATTCTGGTTTATATCGCCGGTGGCGGAGATGCGCCGGGAAAGATCAAGGCGATGGAGCCGGAACGCTATGGCATAGAACTGTCGATGGGGGGGCATATCCTGCCGGTGCTGCCCACCTACAAGCGGTTTCCGGGTCTCGAAGGGGCCGTTTATTATTATTACGAGGATTACAGCAATCCGATCAATGACTGGCTGGTGAAGGAACACATGGCCCGTTTCGGCACGCCGCCCGACTTTTTCACCGCCGGTGGCATGGCCGCCGCGCTGGCTGTGGTCAAGGCCATCGAAACCGCCGACAGTCTTGAGACAGAAGACCTGATAAAGGCAATGGAAGGCATGACCTGGGAAACGCCAAAAGGCGCGATGACCTTCCGTCCCGAGGATCATCAGGCCCTGCAGTCGATGATTCATTTCAAGATCCGCGTGGATGAGAATGTCGACTGGGCCATCCCCGAACTGGTTCGCATCATCGAACCGGAAGAGATGAACATCCCCATCGGTCGCCAAAACTGACACCCCGGATGGCCGGTCCGCATCGGGCGGACCGGTCTGTCGCAGGTCGAACATTCAAATGAAACAGCCATCCTTAGTTACGCGGGATCTGACCATCCGTTTTGGCGGTCATGTCGCGGTCAACCGCGTTTCCTGCAGTTTTCATCCGGGCGAACTGACGGTCATCGTGGGTCCGAATGGCGCAGGCAAGACAACCTATTTCAACCTGATCTCTGGCCAGTTGACGGCAACGGCCGGACAGGTTCTCAAAGACGGGCGCGATCTGACCCGCCTTGCGCCATCGGCACGCGCGCGCCTTGGTGTGGGGCGGGCCTTCCAGCTTACCAATCTGTTTCCGCATCTGTCGGTTCTGGAAAACATCCGCCTGGCGGTACAGGCCGCTTCGGGTGACGGGTGGCGGCTGTTGCGCCCGGCCGCGGGCATCACCCGCCTGATCGACAAGGCAGAGCACTATCTTGAAACGACCCGCCTGACCGGTGTTGCACACCAGACTGCGGCGGCCCTGTCGCATGGCGATCAGCGAAAGCTGGAGGTTGCCCTGCTGATGGCGATGGAACCGGATATCTACATGTTTGACGAACCGACCGCGGGAATGTCGCTCGATCATGCGCCGGATGTGCTGGACCTGATCGCGACGATCAAGACCGACCGCAGCAAAACGGTTCTGCTGGTCGAGCACAAGATGGAGGTGGTGCGCCAGCTGGCCGATCGGATCGTGGTTTTGCACAACGGTGAATTGCTTGCAGACGGGGCACCGGACGAGGTGATGAACAGCCAGATTGTGCGCGATGTCTATCTTGGCACCGCGACCGAGGAGACAGCATGACCCTGCTTTCCGTTCAAGACATGACCACCGATATTGGCCAGTATGCGATCCTGCATGGCGTCAGCTTCGATGTGCCCGAAGGTGGGGTCTTTGTCATTCTGGGGCGCAACGGCGCCGGCAAGACCACGACCTTGCGTTCGATCATGGGGCTTTGGAAGCCGAAATCGGGCGCGGTCAGGTTTCAGGGCACGGAAATATCGAAGTTGCACACCGCTGAAATCGCGCGTCTTGGTATCGCCTATGTCCCAGAGAACATGGGAATATTCGGCGGGCTGACCGTAGAGGAAAACCTTGTCCTGGCAACCGCGAAAGGCACGTTCGACAAGGCGCGGCTGGCCCGTATATTCGAACTGTTTCCGCCAATCGAAACCTTCTGGACCAAGCAGGCCTGGAGCCTTTCCGGCGGACAAAAGCAGATGCTGTCTGTCGCGCGCGCCATTGTCGAGCCGCGCGCGCTGATCCTTGTCGACGAACCGACCAAGGGGCTGGCGCCGTCGATTGTTGCCGCGATGGCCGAGGCGTTTCGGGACATCGCGACAAGCACGACCATCCTGCTGGTCGAACAGAATCTTCATTTTGCCAAAAGCCTTGGGCGGGGCGTGGCGGTGATCGAGGACGGGCGCGTGGTGCATACGGGGCCGATGGCCGATTTTGCCGCCGATACCGAATTGCAGGGCAAACTGCTCAGCCTGTCAGCATAGGAAAGAACGATGGAACAGCTTGCAAATCTGTTGGGGCGGTTTGGCGGGGTGAACCTGCTGCCGGTCGCGCTGTCGCTGATCGCGCTGGTTTTGATCGGGGCGCCGTCCTCCTGGGCGACGCTTACGGTGGCCGGGCTGGCGATGGGCATGATGGTGTTTCTGATGGCCTCGGGGCTGAGCCTGGTCTTCGGCCTCATGGATGTTCTGAATTTCGGGCATTCGGCCTTTGTCAGCTTTGGCGCCTTCATCGCGGCAAGCGTTCTTGCGGCGCTTGGCGGCTGGCTGGGGGCTGACAGCCTGGTGTTGAATGCGCTAGCCCTGATCTTTGCGCTGGTCGCGGCGATGGCATTTGGGTTGGTCGCGGGCTGGTTCTTTGAAACCATCATCATCAGGCCGGTCTATCGCGACCACCTGCGCCAGATCCTGATCACGATGGGGGCGCTGATCATTGCCGAACAGATCATCCTGGCCATCTGGGGCGGCACGCCGATCACGGTGGGGCGCCCGCATTTTCTGGAAGGGGCGCTGATTTTGGGCGATGTCAGCATCGAGATCTACCGCATCTTCGCCTTTTGTCTGGGGCTTGCGGTCTTTATCGGTCTTTACGCGGTTTTGAACCGCACCCGCATCGGCCTGCTCATCCGTGCCGGCGTCGAAAACCGCGAGATGGTCGAGGCGATGGGGTTTCGCATCGACAGGCTGTTTGTCGCGGTCTTCATGCTGGGCTCTGCCCTGGCCGCGCTGGGGGGGGCGATGTGGGCGGGATATTCCACACTGATCACTCCGGCGCTGGGAGGCGAGATGATGATCGTGGTGTTCATTGTCGTGATCATCGGCGGGCTTGGATCGGTTCCGGGAACCCTGCTTGGTGCGATCGTGGTCGGGCTGACGGCCAATTATGTCGGCTATCTGGCCCCGAAACTGGCGCTGGCGTCGAACATGATCCTCATGATGGCGATCCTGATGTGGCGCCCCAACGGCCTGCGCCCGGCGATCAAGTGAGGTGGCGATGATCCGACAACAATCATATGGCGCCTTGGGCGTAAAGGCCGCGATGCTGGTCGTCGCCGCAGTTCTCTTGTTCGCGCCATTCCTGTTTCAGGATGTCCGCTCGGTCGAGGTGGCGGCACGTGTCTGCATCTTCATCGTGCTGGTTGCCAGCTATGACTTGCTGATCGGCTATACCGGCATTGTCAGCTTTGCCCATACCATGTTCTTCGGGTTCGGATCCTATGGCGCGGCCATCGCGCTGCGCCAGATGGGGCCAGGCTGGGATGCGGTTGCCCTGGGCACGGTTGCCGGTGTCGGCGTGTCCCTTGTCGTTGCGGCCGCAATCGGATTGGTCAGCCTGCGGGTCAAGGCCATCTTTTTTGCGATGATCACGCTGGCAACCGCGTCGGTCGTTCTTGTTCTGGCGTCGCAATTGTCGCAGCTTACAGGTGGCGAGGATGGCCTAACCTATTCGGTGCCCGCGCTGTTCAAGCCGGCAACCAGGCTTTGGCTGGGGGCCGACGGCAAGGTAGCCGAATTCATGGGTCTCAGGATGACCGGCAAGGTAGCGGCTTATTACTTTGTCTTCACCGTCAGTTTCTTGTTATTCGTCATCATGCTGCGGATCACGCAATCGCCGCTTGGCACGGTTCTGAAGGCGATCCGCGAGAATGAGATACGCGCCGAGGCGATCGGTTATCGCGTCGTCGCCTATCGGACATTCGTGTTCTGCCTGTCGGCAACGGTGGCCTCTCTCGCGGGGTCAGTTTATGCGGTCTGGCTGAAATATACCGGGCCCGAAACCGCGCTGTCCTTCGATATCATGATCGACATTCTGCTGATGGTCGTGATCGGCGGCATGGGAACCATGTGGGGCGCGGTGGTCGGCGCGGTTCTTCTGGTGGTTGCGCAATATTATCTGCGCGATCTCATGTCAGTCGCTGCCGAATCCGTTTCCATGGTGCCTTTTCTGCCCGATCTTCTGAATCCTGACAGGTGGCTGTTCTGGCTGGGCCTGATCTTTGTTCTTCTGGTCTATTTCTTTCCCAAGGGCATTGTCGGGACATTGATGCAGAAAGGCGCACGCACATGACCATGCCCCGCTTTGCCTTTGTGCCGGTAATGGATCACGAGATTCACGTGACAGAATGGGGGGATCCAGCCAATCCCGCCCTCGTGATGTGCCATGGGCTGGCCCGAACCGGGCGCGATTTCGACGAGGCCGCCGCGGCATTGTCGGATCGCTATCATGTGCTTTGTCCCGATCTGATCGGGCGCGGCCTGTCAAGCTGGTCCGACAATCCCGAGGCTGAATATACCATCGAATATTATGCGGGCGTTCTGGCTGATCTGCTCGATTTCTATGGCGTTGATCGTGTGGTCTGGCTGGGAACGTCGCTGGGCGGGCTTATCGGCATGTGGTTGGCATCGGGGCGCGACGCCGATCGGCTGAAAGCCCTTTTGATCAACGACATAGGCCCGGAAATTCCCGAACCCGCGATTGAGCGCATATTGGCCTATGTCGGCGAGCTGCCGACATTTGCCCGCCATGGCGAGGCTGAAGCCTGGTTGCGGGCCGTCTATGCGCCTTTTGGGCCGGCCAGCGATGAATTCTGGCACCGGATGGTGCGCAGTTCGCTCCGGCGCAAGGATGACGGCAACCTGACGCTTCACTATGACCCCAGGATCACGGCGCAGTTCTCGGCGTCGCGGCGCGAACTGACAAGCTGGGAGCGGTGGCGGCGGATCACCACCCCGACACATGTCTTTCGCGGCCTGCAATCCGATCTGCTGACCGCCGACATCGCCGCCCGCATGGCCACCAGCGGCCCAAGACCGGGCATGACGGATTTCGCCGATTGCGGCCACGCGCCATCCTTGAGCCGCCCAGACGATATCCTGGCTCTGCGTCAGGTGATGGATACGCTCCTGTCCCGTCATTGAAATCTCATCCCTGGGAACAGGTCAATCTGATGATGCCGCCGATTTCGCGCGCGTGATCTGGATATTGTGGGCGACCACGCTGTGTGGCCATCCCGTGTTGCAGTTCCCAATCAGATACCAAACATCCTGCCGACGGGGTGCCGTTATCCCTGGCAATTGATCGCGATGCCCCCGCGCGGCGTGAAGACAATCTTTCGGACGACGATGGCGCCGACAGATTGCCCAAACGCCTGCCCAAGCCCGGCATCCGCCCGACCCGCCCTGCCCGTCCCTGCCGATGTTGAACACCGCCATTGCTGCGTTGCAGAATCTTCGCAAATATCTGCGATGCTGGCCGCATGCTGGGTATTAATTTGAGTATCGCCTGATGTTCTCGTTGACCGGAACCAAGGCTCTGGTCGTGGGTGTCGCCAATGACCAGTCCATCGCCTGGGGCTGCGCCAAGGCGCTGCGGGCGCAGGGCGCGGAGCTTGCCATCACCTATTTGAACGACAAGGCCGAACCCCATGTTCGCCCGCTGGCCGAACGGCTGGGGGCGGAACTGATCCTGCCCCTGGATGTTGCGCAGCCCGGGCAACTCGAAGCGGTGTTCGAGGCGATCACCGACCGTTGGGGGCGGCTCGATACCCTGCTGCATTCCATCGCCTATGCGCCACGGGAAGATCTTCATGGCCGTGTGGTGGATTGCTCGGCCCAAGGCTTCGCCCTGGCGATGGATATCTCGGTGCATTCCTTCCTTCGGATGATCCGGCTGGCGGAACCTTTGATGCCAGACGGCGGCACCTGCCTGTCGGTATCGTTCTTTGGATCGTCCCGCGTCGTGCGTCATTACAACATGATGGGGCCGGTCAAGGCCGCACTGGAAAGCACCGTGCGCTATGCCGCCGCGGAACTGGGCGAAAAGGGTATTTCGGTTCACGCGCTGTCCCCCGGGCCGCTTCAGACCCGCGCTGCCTCGGGCATAGATCATTTCGATGAGCTTCTGAACGCCGCCGCCAGCCGCGCCGCCATGCATCAACTGGCGACGATCGAGGATGTGGGGGCGATGGCGGCCTTCCTCGCCTCGCACGAAGCGCGCCACCTGACGGGTGGCGTGCATGACATAGACGGCGGATTCTCGATCACCTCATGACCTCGCGGAGGGTATAATGGCCAGTCTCTACGATCTTTTCGATCCGGCCCGTGCGGCCCGCGCCTTTGATCCCTCGCGCGATCTCGGGGGACGCATGGCAGAGATGATCACAGGCCTGACGGACCAGACAGGCAGCGGAACCGAAACGGGCCGTATCCTGTCCACCTCGGCGACGCGGCAGAGCCAGCGGATGCTGGAGAAACACGGCAAACGGTTTGGCGCCCTGGCCGAGGCGATGCATGCGCAGGTCGAAGCACTGTCTGCACCGGACACGCGCGCAACAATTGGCAACGCCTGGCGCGAATACCTGCGCGACGCTGGCGAGAGGATGGTGCTGACCGCCGATGCGCTGCGCCAGCGTGGCGATATCTTTCTGGACCACGAGGAAAAGGGCTGCCCGCCGGTTCTGGTCTATGACCATGAGCAGGTGATGGACGGGGCCGACCTGCCGCATCCCTCGAACTATGAGTTGTTGCGCATCCTGCCACCCGAAGGCGTGATGATCGACGAGGCCAGGCGCCCGTTCATCATCATCGACCCGCGCGCGGGCCACGGGCCGGGAATCGGCGGCTTCAAGACCGACAGTCAGGTGGGTGTGGCCCTGAAGGCCGGCCACCCGGTCTATTTCGTGTCGTTCCGCAGGATGCCAGAACCCGGGCAATCTCTCAGCCATGTCGTTCGTGCAGAAGCCGCCTTCGTGCGCGAGGTGATGCGCCGGCACCCGGCCGCCCCCAAGCCCATCGTCACCGGCAACTGCCAGGGCGGCTGGGCCACGCTGCTTCTAGCCGCGACCAACCCTGACATAACCGGCCCGATCGTGGTGAACGGCGCGCCGGTGGCGCCCTGGTCCGGCAAGGTGGGTGAAAACCCGATGCGCTATAATGCGGGCGTCCTTGGCGGCACCTGGATGCCGATGCTGCTGGCCGATCTGGGCGGCGGGGTCTTCGATGGTGCACATCTCGTGCAGAACTTCGAGATGCTGAACCCCTCGCGCACGATGTTCCGGAAATATGTCGATCTCTATCGCGAGGTTGACACGGGCGTGGATCAATTTCTGGAGTTCGAGACCTGGTGGGGCGGCTTCTTTCTGCTCAACGCGCCGGAAATCGAGTGGATCGTCGAACAGCTGTTCATCGGCAACCGCCTGGTCAAGAACGAGGCACGCCTGGAACCGGGCCGCCCCGTGGATCTCAAGGCCATCCGCTCGCCGATCATCGTCTTTGCCAGCCATGGCGACAACATCACCCCGCCCCAGCAGGCCCTGAACTGGATTACCGAGACCTATGCCGACGTGCAGGAAATCCGCATCCGCGGACAGCGCATCGTCTTCATGGTGCACGATCAGGTCGGGCATCTGGGCATCTTCGTCTCCGGCTCGGTCGCCAGGCGTGAACATTCCGAGATGAATTCGACCCTTGCCACGATCGAGGCGCTGGCGCCGGGGCTTTACGAGATGGTGATCGAGGACATCCAGGGCGAAGGTGCTGACAAACGCTTTGTCGTAAGCTTTGCCGAGCGCAACTTCGACCATATCCGCGCCCTTGACGACGACTTCGCCGACGAGCGCCCCTTCGCCGCCGTGGCGCGCGCCTCCGAGGTGCAGGCGCAGATTTACGATGCGGTGATGCGCCCGGTGATCAGGGCCATCGTCACGCCGTCGATGGCCGAAATGTCGCGCGCCCTGCACCCCCAGCGAACCAGCCGTGCGCTGATATCATCCAGAAACCCTGTCATGCGGGGTTTGCCCGCGATGGCGCAGAAGGTGCGCCAGGATCGGAATCCGGCCGCCAGCGACAACCCGTTCGTCATGGCCGAAAGCGTGATGATCGAGGCGATGACACAGGCGATCGACCTGTGGCGCGACCAGCGCGACATGATGGTCGAGCTGACCTTCTTTTCGGTCTGGAGCAACCCCTGGGCACGCGCCTTTGGCCGCAGTCACGAACTGCACCGCACGCTGAAGGACCAGACCGAGTTGCGCGCCCTGCCGCAGGTGCAGGCGGCGCTGGCGACAATCGAAGAAGGCGGCTTTGCCGAGGCTGTGATCCGGATGCTGGTGCTTCTGGCCGAGAACCGCAGGGGCGTGCGCCGCGACCGGCTGGAACGGTCGTCGCGCGTGCTGACCGAAGACGAGCCCTTTGCCGGCCTCGGGGCGGACAGACGCGCCGCGATGATCGGGCAGCAGACCCTGATCGTCACGTATGAACCCGAGCGCGCCATCGAGACGCTGCCGCTTCTGCTGCAAACCCCCGAAGATCGCGATCTGGCGATCCGCACGGTGTTCTATGTGCCGGGCGAGGTGGACGAGATGGCGCCCGGGACCCTCAGCATGTTGCACCGCTTCTGCGATGTGCTGGATGTGCCACGCCGGACCAAAACCGTGTCCGAAGACCCGCTGCGCGCCACAGGTCCTGCCCTGCAGGCCGAAACCCCACCCAAACCCGCGACCGCCAAGCTTGTCCACGCCGCAGCCGGAAAGACCCGGGTGGGCGAGCAACAGTAGGGCCAGCCGCACCGCGCAGACCCGAAACCGGTTCATCCCCGCGTGGGTGGGGAACAGATATTGCTCAGCCGCTTGGCGCGCGCCTGCGGCGGTTCATCCCCGCGTGGGTGGGGAACAGTAACCGGCGATGCCGAAACCGGGCCAAAAGTCCGGTTCATCCCCGCGTGGGTGGGGAACAGCAGCACACCAGGAAGCACTGCCACGGCTCAAGCGGTTTATCCCCGCGTGGGTGGGGAACAGGCCAGGTGCCTACGTTCCACGCCGCCTATATTCGGTTCATCCCCGCGTGGGTGGGGAACAGTTCCTTATCCCCGGCTGGCTGAAACGGCTGGTCGGTTCATCCCCGCGTGGGTGGGGAACAGATCCCGCGCGTGTTCAAATAAAATACGCATCACGGTTCATCCCCGCGTGGGTGGGGAACAGCTGGGTCAGGCGCAGGCAGGTTCCATCGAAGTCGGTTCATCCCCGCGTGGGTGGGGAACAGATCAGACAAAACAGAGTGAGCCATCGCCGCCCCGGTTCATCCCCGCGTGGGTGGGGAACAGGCGGGTTACAGGTGCCGCAAGAGGCCATTCAGCGGTTCATCCCCGCGTGGGTGGGGAACAGGCATAACCGGAACGGATGATGTGCAGGAATTGCGGTTCATCCCCGCGTGGGTGGGGAACAGTTCTGCAGCCTCTGCCTGCTTGATCCAATCCTCGGTTCATCCCCGCGTGGGTGGGGAACAGATCTGGCCACCATCGCGGCTGGCATGGCTGCGCGGTTCATCCCCGCGTGGGTGGGGAACAGCCGCGCGGCGTAGTGATGAACGCCGCGAACCCCGGTTCATCCCCGCGTGGGTGGGGAACAGCGTTGCGCCCATCGCTAGCGCGCCCATGGCGACGGTTCATCCCCGCGTGGGTGGGGAACAGGCGGTCGATTTCAGGCCGCGTCAGATATCGCTCGGTTCATCCCCGCGTGGGTGGGGAACAGTTTCTGGGCGTCATACATTTTTTTCAGGATTTCGGTTCATCCCCGCGTGGGTGGGGAACAGGTGGTATGCTCTCTCAGGAAATTCAGCTTGAGCGGTTCATCCCCGCGTGGGTGGGGAACAGGAAAACGCGGTGCGTAATCCTGCGTCCCGCGCCGGCTCATCCCCGCGTGGGTGGGGAACAGTCCTGGGTCATTGGTTCCAGCCTGTTGCCGCGCGGTTCATCCCCGCGTGGGTGGGGAACAGCCGAGTCGGTCGCCAGCAATTGCGACTGCCTGCGGTTCATCCCCGCGTGGGTGGGGAACAGTTTTCCGAACCATGCTTTGAAATCTGCAAAAACGGTTCATCCCCGCGTGGGTGGGGAACAGTTCTCCTGCCGAAGCAGGGATTCCTTTTCGGCCGGTTCATCCCCGCGTGGGTGGGGAACAGGTCGCGACAGCGGTTGCCACGGTCAGGATCAGCGGTTCATCCCCGCGTGGGTGGGGAACAGGCCCCACGCGCGGGGGATCTTCATGCTGCGCTCGGTTCATCCCCGCGTGGGTGGGGAACAGTTCACTCCATTCCAGATGGCCTTGCGGGCCTGCGGTTCATCCCCGCGTGGGTGGGGAACAGTTGTCAGTGACCCAGAACAGATCAGCGACAATCGGTTCATCCCCGCGTGGGTGGGGAACAGGGCTGGCACGTATTACGCCGAATTTGAGGTTACGGTTCATCCCCGCGTGGGTGGGGAACAGTTTGCGCGGCGGCGGGTGCATTGAATGGTGGGCGGTTCATCCCCGCGTGGGTGGGGAACAGTCTCGCCACAGCCTAAGATGCTCGTTTTCGGGCGGTTCATCCCCGCGTGGGTGGGGAACAGAACCCCTACGGGCAGGGGGATCGTGCAAAGCACGGTTCATCCCCGCGTGGGTGGGGAACAGCCGCCCGAGGGCGCGATGAACAGCGCGGTGCGCGGTTCATCCCCGCGTGGGTGGGGAACAGGGCGTGGGCAGGGTCGGTTGCTTCAAAGCAGTCGGTTCATCCCCGCGTGGGTGGGGAACAGGCCGGTGGATGGTCATATTGCACCGCCTTTCGCGGTTCATCCCCGCGTGGGTGGGGAACAGGCATTATGCGCAAGGCGCACGGTCTCAGAGACCGGTTCATCCCCGCGTGGGTGGGGAACAGGGCATATCTCGGTGTCAACGTCAGCGAACTGACGGTTCATCCCCGCGTGGGTGGGGAACAGTTTTTGACGCTGGGCCAGATTGGTGACGGCGGCGGTTCATCCCCGCGTGGGTGGGGAACAGGCCGGGGCCGGGGCGGATAATGAACTGGTGAACGGTTCATCCCCGCGTGGGTGGGGAACAGATCCCGCGCGTGTTCAAATAAAATACGCATCACGGTTCATCCCCGCGTGGGTGGGGAACAGGATTGTTACGGCATTGGCGCTGGTCGCTGTTCCGGTTCATCCCCGCGTGGGTGGGGAACAGAAAGAGACCAGTTGCGAAGTTTTCCGCTCTGGCGGTTCATCCCCGCGTGGGTGGGGAACAGACTTGCCAGAGGGTATTGATTTCCCACATTTTTTACAATGTCAAAGAGCTTACCGCTTTTTCAGCGGTTACGAGGCAGAAAACTTACCAGCTTCAGGCCGTCGAAATCCACCGGCATGCGCCGGTTTTTTCCCACGGTCAGAAAATCGAAGCCCTGATCGGTCGGGGCCTTCCAAATCATCACGGCGTCGCCCTCGTCGATATAGGCGACGACCTGATCCCAGATACGGTCGCGGGTGCGGGCGGAATAGTCGCCGACAAAAACCCCGGCCCTTACCTCGAGCAGCCATGCCGCCAAGCGACCCCGCAGGCGGTGCGGCGCGTTCTCAACCACGATGACCAGCATCGCCGCCCGCCTCCGGATCGTCAAAGGCCGGACCGATCGCCTCGGGCGGGGGGTCGGGGCGGGACAGTTCACCGGCCGACAGAACCTCTTCGATCTGCGGAATGATCTGCGACAACAATCCCGAGCGCCGAAAGGCATCGCGACAGGCCAGGCGCACAGCGCGATCCGGGGACATAACCAGCTTTCCCCTTGCCGCCTGCCCGGCGATGCGAAACGCCTCGGGCACCACCGTTTGCAACTTCCATAGATCGGCAATGTCATAAACGAAGCTGAGCGGCTTGCCGGTGTGCAGAAAGCCGATGGCCGGTGCATAGCCCGCCGCAAGCACCGCCGCTTCGGTCAGGCCGTGCAGACAGGCGGTGGCAGCCGAGAGGCAGCGATTGGGCACATCACCCGCCTCCCAATCGGTCACGTCATAGCTGCGCCGTTTCCAATCCACCCCGTATTGCTGCGCCAGCAGGGCATAGCTTTCGCGCACCCGAACGCCTTCAATGCCGCGCAACTGATTGATGGACCGTCGCTGCGGTGCATCTTCGCCAAAGCGGATCGCATACATCTTGCGCACCACCCGCAGCCGCGCGTCATCGTTCAGCGCAATCGAGGCCTGCCACAGCAGCCGATCGGCACGCGCGCCACCCGGCTGACCTGCGGAATAAAGCCGCACCCCGGCCTCGCCAACCCAGGTGATTAGCGTGCCCACCCGGGCGGCCAGGGCCACGGCCGCATGCGATATCCGCGCGCCGGGCTCCAGCATGATCCCGGCCAGGCCACCCACCGGAATTTGCGTGCGGGTGCCGTCGGCATTTACCGCCACAAAGGCACCGTCCTGCACATCCAGCTGTGCGCGTTCCACAAATACCAGAGAGGCGCGATCCTTGAGCGGGATCGGCTTTGGCGGCGGCAAACCTGAAAGGCCGGCCATCACGCGCGCCTGATCAGCATCAGACCGCAGCCAAAGGCCTTGGCCCGGCCAAAGCCACTGCAAAGTCTGGCCAGAAACGCCGTGGTGTCCGTCACCTCCAGCAGCCCCGACAGATCAAGGATGCCGAACTGCGGCTGGCCCTTGCGCGCGCCCATGTGGTCGGGCAAAGCAGCCACCGAATAATCGCCCACATCGACCTGCACGACACGGAAACCGGCGGTTTCCCCCTGTCGCGACAGCCAGGCCGCACCTTCACGCTGGGCTATGTTCATACGCTGATCGGCCCGTTTGCCCTGGGGGATGGCGTGCAAGGCGTCCATCACGACGTCTACACGGCCCTTGCCCTTGCGATCGCGCGTCGCATTGGCGCGCAGGGTGAAATTCAGCCGATCGCCCACCTGCAATACCGGGGCAAAGGGTTTCACATCCACCTCGAACAGATCACTCTGGATTGGCGGGCGAGCCGAGAGTGCATAGAAACTGCCCTTGCCATCCTCACGCCACAGGAAATCACGGCGTTGATCGGCGGTTTCGGCAAAAGCGGCCCAGATCAGGCGATGATGTGCATCCAGGCGCGGCCCGTGATCGTCCGGATTCAGAAGCTTGTCCAACGCCTGCACCGAAGGATGGGACGACAATCGCAAACGTGACAAATACAGGGTCATGACCTCACTCCCGGGGCGATATGCACGACCTGAAACGCCACCTCGCGCGGGGCGAAATGCCATTTTGCACGATCCAGCGGCATGTCATGGCGTTCCTCCCGGTGACGCGCCCCGGGCGCATCCGCGGCATCACAGATCAACAGCCTGGCCACCGCCCCTGCACGCCACGGCGGCAACTGCACCTGCGCCAAGGCCGCTTCGGCGCTGTCGGCCTGCACGATCCTGGCCCCCAACGGCGCCGCCAGCGGACAGGACTTGCGCCCCAGGTAAAGCGTGAACGCCGGACGGCGCAGGGCATCCCGCAGAACTGTCAACTCGTCGCCCCAGACCGCCACGCCATAAAGCGCGCCCTGCCGGTAATCGCGCAACGTGATTGTCGTGTTGGTGCGCAAAGGGGCGGCACGCAGCGCATCGGGCCGTGATTGCGGGCGTTTGGCCACGGCGGTGGGCACGGTTTCCACCGTATGATAATCACGCAGCGGCTGGCCCTGATCGAACACCGCCACGGCCATTTTCAGCCCGTCCAGCGCCGTGAAATCGCCCTCTCGGCTGATCCCTTGCGCCGCCCCCAGAAGCCCAAGCATGGCCGAGCGCCCCGGCCAGCCCAAGGAGCCGCGCCGCTCATGCCCGGCCAGATCGCCCATCGCCCCAAGGCTGGCGGTCAGGGTGAAAACCAGGAACTCAGGCATCGGCAACCGCGCCCGCGGCAAAGGCCACGATGTCTGCCAGCGTGCCCTGACCCAGCATCACATCCATGACCCGGAAATCATCATAAGCGATGTCGTAGGCGTCATTGATTTTGGCGCACATCTGATCCAGCGCGTCGATAGAGGCCCGTTCGGCGCCATCCTTGTGCTTCAGATCGACCGCCCTGAAGAACGCCCCGGTCAGATCGCGCGGCTGCGCGCTGCCTTTTTCCGCCCGCACATAGCAGGCCCGCGGGTGATGGGCATGGCTGTTCTGCTTGCCGCGCGGGGTGGCGGTGGCCAGCGCCTGCGCCAAGGCCTCCAGCCCTTTGGCGGCCAGATCCTTGTCGCCCGCCAGATTGCGCACCAGCAGGTCGCAATTCACGCAGACATAAAGGTAATAGACGCCAGAGCCGAAGGCATGTTCGCCCAGATGCCCCGCCCCGGTATCCTCGGCCTTGTTCAGATCATCGACGGCCGAATACCAGTCTTCCTCGGCCAGGGCCTGATGGGTAGTGATGGCATGGCCGACCTGCACCGCCGCCTCGCGGTTGAAATCGGGATCATCGGCCAGCATTCGCCCGAACATCGCGATATCCACCGCACCGTCAGCACGTCGCAGAACCGTGCCCTTCATATCCTTCGGCTCTGGCTCTCCTGCCAGCAATTTCGCGGCCAATTCATCGGCAAAGCGCCATTCATCGGGGGATACGAATGCCAGGGTTGTCGCCTTCGGCTTTTCCGCCTCGCCCTTCGCCGGGGCCTCGAGCTTGGAAAACACCTTCGCCACCTGCAAGGCCACCTTGCGCGCGGCCTCGGCCCCTGCCCCGTCCGCGATCAGCTTTTTCTCGATCTCCTCGCCAATCCGCTTGGTCCGCACTCCCAGATTGCCCGCCAACCCGGCCTGAAACGCCGGGCTTTCCCGCAACGCGCGCTTGATCGACTGCGATGACAGCCGCAGCCGTGGTGCACCGCCCAGCGTAGCCTGCTTTGGCCGCCCCTGATCGTCGCGGTTCGGGTTCGACGGCGGATAGGTGGTCAATACATGAAATTGCAGAAAGGTGGTCATTGCGAAATCTCCTCATCAATCGCATCCGCGCTGTCTTTCAGCGCGTCGGGCGTCGCCGCCCCGAAATATTGAAAACACCAGCGGCTGCGGGTCTTTTCGGACCAGTGCAACATATCCTGACCCAGGTCCGCCACGTTGCAACGCCGATCAGCCATGACAATCGATCGGCGCAGCGCATCGGTCAGATCACCTTCCGCCACCCGCATCAGCCGCTGAAACCGCAGGGCCGACATCGCCGGGGGATCACCCCCCAGGGCCGCTGCCAGCGGCTTGCCCGAATGTTCACGCACTTCGGCCAGAACCTGCACCAAACGGATCAGCGCCGCCGCATCCTTGACACCCAGCGCCCGCCCCAGATCATGCACCGCCGCCTCGGCCAGCACCGCGACCGGCCCCGCCCGCCGCAACCGGGCCGCAAGCCCCCGTGCGGCCCCCGACTCTCGGTCGCCGATGTTGCGCGACCACCAGCCCAGAATGATCTGGCCCCTGGTCGCTTCGCGCTTTGCATCCTCGCTCATGCCCCCGCCCTTTCCTTGGCCTGCCTGGGTGCGGGTTGCATCCCCAGCTTGCCGAACATTGCTGATCCGTATTTGCCATAGCCTTTGAAACAGCCCGCAAGCAGCCGTTGCGCCGTCACGATCTGCTGAATCTGATCCGTTCCCTGCTGGTCCAGCCCTGGCAAGGCCCGCGCGTCGAACCGCGCCATCGCCACCCGTCGCAATTCCAACAGCCAGTCGGCAGCCACATCCGCCAGCGCCCTGCCCGCCTGTAAATCCGCCAACCGCGCCTGAAATGCAGGCTCGGTATCCATATAAAACGCTTCCCGCTCGGCCTCGCGGCCCTCGGAATCCCCCATCAGCGGCTCCAATGCCATCCGCAGCGCCAGGCCTGCCTGCTCTGCCGCCTCGATCAGACCGGCCAGCATGACCTCGCCCGCCCGGTCAAGATTGACGAGAGGCTGAACCGACTGGATGAAATCCCGAGGCTTCATGTTGTCCATGGCCCAGCCCGCCACGATCACCGACCCGCCCCCACCGCGCCGCGCATATCGCAACCGCAACACGCGCGCGCGCTGGCGCAGGTCGGTATCGGATGCTTCGGCCAGAATCCCCAGCCAGTGCCGATACCCGAACCGCCCGGCACGCGGATGAACCGGCAGCAATTCCGCGCCAGCCTTCTGCCGGTAATAGGGTGTCAAAGGATGCTCCCACCCGGCATAATTGGTGCCCCAGGGCCGCTGCACCACGCCCGTCACCACATCGCCCTCAACCACCAGGCGCAAACGGCGCGGCATGCCGAAAAATACCTCTGCCCCCAGATCATGCCCCGGCGGCGGGAACACCTGCACGCCAGTATCCGAAACTTTCGTTGGCCGCATCCACGGCAGCGCCGCCACCCCCTGCGCCTTGCCATCGGGCACATTCGCCCAGATCAGCGACCACAGACCGGCCCCAGGATCAACCAATGTCACCAAAGGCCCGCCGCCGCGCATCGAGGTGCGGTTGCCCGCCCCACCTGATGGCGCATGGGCCTGAAACGTATACAGGGCCATCGCCGCCAAGGGCAGGTCCAAAGCCGGATAGCGTCCGCGTCGCACCATCAGATCGGCATTGTTCCTGGCGGTATTTGCGCCCGCAGAGTCGATGAACAGCATGTCGGGCGGGCCGGGCGCATCTTGCAGCGCCACGAAATCCTGCAAGAACAGCGGCCCCTCGCCCGTCAGGTTGAAGGCCGGGGCCAGCGCGGCCAGCCTTGTCCGCAACCGTTCCGCATCCTGGGCCTGGCGATCCTGCCAATCCTCTATGTCCTCGGGCGGATCGACAAGGAATACGAGGCCGATCAGCAGTTCCAGACAGGCGATGTTCAGATCGGCACGCGGCCAATCGGGGCGCAGCAGGCCGGGATCGGTGATCTGCCAGGGCGCAATAATGCGGCGCTGGCCTTGGGTATCAAGGACTGGAATCCATGGGTCGGAAATAAGATTTAGGGGCAATTGAACACCACTCAAAGCAACTTATGCGGGAATGATGCACAGGGGATAGCTGTCTGTAAATCCATATATTGTGGCAGACGCCACTCTAGCCCTCAAATATCAGGCCCCGATCCGCCTCATAACGCAAGCCCCCGCAGATCATTCCGCCCTCCTCCACCGGGCACAGATCCGCATGTTTCCAGTCCGGCCAATCCCTGCGCAGTACGCTGATCTCGGGCGCGGTCTGGTCGGGTAAATCCAGCGCGTCAAATCGCCATGCTGCGGCTGTCACCTCGGACAGGGCCCAGCCCTCCGGTCCGTCGATCCAGGGCACCAGGCGCCCGCCAACCCGCCGCGCCAGCACCAGCACCCGCTGCACCTGCCCCAACCGCGTCGGATATTCCGCATCATCTGCCGCCGCCCCGCCCATGCGATAGCCATCGTCCAGCTTGACGGTGTTCTGCCAGCCCCGCGCCGCCTGTGCCATCGCACCACCAACACGCTCTGTTTCAGCGCGCTGCAACGGTTCGGGCAGCGGCCCAACTTCATCTTCCACCGCTTCGATCAGCGCCCGCAACCCCGCAGGCGCCACGATCTGACCTTGTGTGAACAACTGCTCTGCCGTGCGCCATTGCACATCCTGCGGATAGACATAGGCCCCGCGATCCAGCGCGCCTTGCAGCCAGCGCCCATTTTTCACCTGCCCCGGATCAGGGGAAAGCGCATATAAAACAGGGCCTTGCACGGGGCGGGCCGCGCGCGGTCGCAGCGCCATATGTCGCCATAAACGCCCGGCACGCTGGATCAGACTGGCCATCGGGGCCAAATCCGAAACCATCACGTCAAAATCCAGATCCATCGAAGATTCAAGAACTTGCGTGGCCACCACCACGCGACCAGCCCGGTTCTGACCCGTCTTGCCAAACCGCCCTATCACTGCCGCCTCGATCCGCTTGCGGTCCCCCAGGGCAAAGCGGGCATGCAGCAATTCGGCCTGCACCCCCGCCGCGCGCAGGGCATCGACCGCCGCGATCGCATCATCCACCGCATTGCGCACCCAGACACAGGCTGCCCCCTGCCCGGCTTTGTCCGCCAGCAGCGCCACGACCGCAGCCGTATCGCCCAGCCGCTCTACCTGCACGGGACCACGCGCGCCCACCGTCTGCGGAAAATCAACCCGCGTCTCGCCTTGCGCCACCGTCAGTGCCGGATAGGCCGCATTCGCGCTTGCCCCGCCGTAAATCGCCAACAGCTTTGCCCGTTGCTGCAAAGGCAAGGTCGCCGTCAGCAGGATCGCCGATCCGCCCGCCCGTTTGTGCGCCTTCAGCAGTTGTTCGAGGGCCACCGCCAGATAGGGGTCGCCCAGTTCGTGAACCTCGTCGACAATCAGGATTTTCGACGACAGCCCGAAATGGCGCAGCGTGGAAAACTTTGTCGGCAGGACGGAAAGCAAGGCCTGATCAATCGTGCCGACCCCCACATCGGCCAGCAATGCCCTGCGGCGGTTGTCGGCCAACCATGTCGAACAAACGATCTCGCCTGCCTCATCGCGCGCGCGGCCAACAAGATCTTGAAACGGCACCGAAAGCCCGGCCCGCCCATGTGCCAGCGTGACTGATGGTCTGGCCTGAAACATCAGGCCCACCACATCACCAGCCCTCGCGAACATCGCATCCGCCGTCGCCATCGTCGGCAGGGCAAAAAACAGCCCCCGCCCCTTGCCCGCCACCATCATCCGCTGCGCCAGGATCAGCGCGGCCTCGGTCTTGCCCGCGCCGGTTTCATCCTCGATCACGGCCAGCATCGGCCCGTCGGTCAAGGCGATTTCAGCGCAGGCCGCCTGCATCGGGCGCGGGGCAAAATCAAACAAGGCGGCATTGCCCGGCAGGGGCGCTCCCAGCCCTGCCGCCTCTACCGCCAGCGCTGCTTTTTGCCGCGCCATGGCCAGGTATTCCGGCAGGTCCAGGTGCGCAGCTGTCGCCTCGAACCACTCGACATTCGACCCGATCCAATCCGCCGCCGCCACCAGGCCCGGCAACCACCAGCTCAGGTTGCAGGCCTGATGTTTGTCCAGATCGGCGTTCGCCGATAAAGGCCAAAGCGCCTGCATCTGCGTCGTCAGCTCGGCCGCATCCTGCACGCCTTGCGCACTGGCCGCGTCTAGCATCCGGTCGGCATCGCGACCCAAATCCCTGTTTGGCGGGCGGCCATGATGCCCAGCCGCTGCGGCATAAAGCAAACCGCTTCTCGTGCTGCGCATGGCGGACAGAGGGTTGAATTTCTGCAGATAGACCTCGCTCACCTCCCAGTGCCGGCCACGCCCCTGCGCAACGCCATCGCGCAACATCGCCCGAAACGCCGCATTCACTTTGCCAATATCATGCAGGGCCACCAGCAGGATCAGCGCCTGGCGCATCGCCGGTTCAAACCCGAACGGCGAGATCAGCCGTTCCGCAACCGCCGCAACGTCCAACATGTGATAGGCCGCCGGATGTTCGACGCCATCCGCCCCTGCACTTTTCCCCGGCCACTCGGCGATAAACGAAAGAACCATGCTATTTCCACGACTGGTTACCAAACTGAAAGACGGCTGAAATCCCCGGCCTGTGGTTGAGCACGCCTACGCGGGGCAAGACATACTTTCATTGCTTGGCACCGCCAGCACAATCACGCAACCACAAACCCAAGCGGATTTTCCGCCTGTTCCCCAGGTTGCTGCGGTGGGAACTGCCCTTGGTCGGGTCGATGCACGTTCATCCCGGTGGACAGTGTGAACCAGCTCAATGGCCGAAGATATTTCCATCCTGGGTTCAGTCGGCATCCTGCGAAGCTGTCGGAAAGACAACAGAATGTGCAACATAATTTTATATATTCATAAGCTTATTATACGAAGTTCATCAATGATAAGCAGGCAACAGATCGGCGCCACGGTTGACGCCCGTCATTGTGGCCGCCTTGCAGGGACGCCATCCTGTCATGGAGTTGAACGATCGGATTCTTCACGACCCGGCGGAGCGCTTCGATGTTGGAAAGCTGCACCCTTGAATTCCGCGACAAGATGGGGCCAGACCCCAAACGTGTATTGCGATGCTTTGTCGATCTTGGCCTGAGCGATCATGAAATCGCGCGCTATTTCGACATTCCCAAACCGCAGATTTCCAGCCTGACCAACGCTTTGCGCAGGTGTTCCGCGCCCGGACCGCCCGTCGCGGTGTTCATCCATCGTCCGTGATCAGGTCGTGACCGGCGACTTCGATCAGCGCCTGCAGGTCGATGATATCGAACGTATAGGGGTCCTGAATGCGCAGCACCCTTTGCGCCTCAAGTTCGTGGATGGCCCTGCTGATCGATTCTTCGCGCGTTCCCAGATATTGCGCCAGATCGGCGCGGCGGATCGGAACATGGATCCTGAAAGACCCGTCGCCGCACGCATTCGCACCGATCCCGCGAAGTTTCCGACGGCTGAGGATCAGCAGGAACGAGGCGACCTTTTCGATGACTTTCCGGCCGCCCAGCAGCAATATCCACTCGCGCGCCGCATCAAGTTCATCCAGGACGCTGACCAGGAACAACCGTTCAATTTCCGGCGCGTGGATCAAGATCTTTTCAAACGGCGCCCTGTCAAAAAGAAAGATGCGGGCATCGGTCAGCGCCTCGATCCGATAGGCGGACGCGCCGTCGAAGATGCGGCCATACATATCTGTGGGAACCAGCAGGCCAATGATGTGGCTGCGCCCGTCCGGAAGCACCTTTTTCATGCAAAGGGTTCCGTCCAGTATGAATCCCAGAAACCGGGGTTCTGCGCCATCCTCGACCAGAATGTCGCCGGCGCTGACCTGCAGCATCTGGGTCGTTTCGGAAATCTCGGCCTTAATTTCAGGGGCCAGCGCATCCAGCAGACGCGCAAGATGCTCGCCCCGTCCATTGCGCAGTTCCGGTGGAAAGGGTGACGGGTTTTGGCGCCCCGCGCTCATCGGGGCATCACGTCAGATCAGCCCGGCACGGGCTGACCTCTGACCACCGGACGGCGCGGCCATAACCCGTTGAAAGAACGCAGAACCAGCCGGTCATTCACTTCCCCCTTGCCCCGATCACGGGTAACATACGTCACAATACCCGCATTGGGAGAAACAATCTTTTAAAACTGCGCATTTTTTGTTCAGATTGATATCAATCAATACGCTCTCGCACGAATCAAGACAACCTGCGCATGTAAAGCGTGTTGTCGACGTCTCAGCCCGCAAGAGGTGCGTCCGGCGGTTATCGTGAACAAGATCGCCCTCCAGGGCGGCACAGCACAGACGCAAGCGACCGGTCGGCGTTGCGACGCGGATCTGCCACCGGGCAAGCCATGGGGTATGAGATGTTTCACAAAGCAATTACGCCAGAAATTTCCGCCTGCGAAATCTGCCCGATCGGAAACTTCGGCACCTGCACCTTTGCCTGCGCACGAACGGTCGAAGAGTTTTTTGCCCGCGGCAAGGTCTGCACCTATCAGGCGAGCCAGACGATCTGGGATGCGCAGACCACTGCGGGGTTCTGGGGCGTTCTGACGGCCGGATATCTGCGGCTGCTTCACTATGGCTTCGACGGACGGCGGCAGATCGTGTCCCTGATGATGCCCGGCGACATCATCAGCAAGGCGCAGGATTGCAGCAAGGGTTTCGTGCTTGAGGCATCGACCGATGCGGTCATTTGCCAGTTCGATGACGCGATCGTGCGCCAGACACTGATCGGTTCCCCCGATTTCGCCCGGGCGGTCTACAAGATGCGGATGAACAAGCTGGACCAGTTGCGCCTGCTGACCTGGGCGCTGGGCACGTTGACCGCCGAAGAACGGATCTGCGCTTTTCTCGCCATCACCACACGTTTCATGCCGTTCCGCCCAGGTCTCGATGGCAGCGGCATCCTGACCATCGAACTTCCGCGTCCGGATATTGCCGATCTTATCGGAACATCGGTCGAAACGATCAGCCGGATCACGCGCCGGCTTGCGGGCGAAGGTCTCATCAGGATCCGTTCGCCAAGGACGTTCGAAATTCCCGATGTGCCGGAGCTGGCGCGCAGGGGATGCGTTGAAACCATATTCGAAACGCAGGTTTTTCCGATGCGGGCACGGGTTGGCAGGGCACAGATGAGTCCCGCATCCGATGACAGCATCCGCATTACCGATACCCTGACGGCAAGATCGGGCGCCCCGCGGGCATCAACCCCGGTCCGGGCAGATTGCGCGCCAAAAAGATCGGGCCATGTCGCTGCCGCCCTTGATCGCCGTCAATGAAAATATTGTGGCCATGCGTTCAGATATATTCGTCTGTCCGGCGCCACCATCAGATCCGAACCTGCCCCAGGGTTCGCACCTGTGACATTCCCCAGGGCGTCCGGGCAGACGACACCTTGGTGGGTGCTGTCCCACTGCCGGGACAGTCACGGCCTGCAAGGTGATATCTGTCATTTTTTGGAGATGAGCCATGGCCGAAAACAAGACCAAAGTTGACGTGAAGAAGGAAAAATCCACCCCCCTGTCCGTGCCAGAGATGCGCAATTCCATCGCCTCGCTGCGCCAGGAGATCGACCGCCTTTTCGACCATTTCAACTGGCCCGATTTCCGCTTTCCGCTGCAAAGACGGATCGAGACGGTCGAACCCATCCGCAGCTGGAACGAGGTCTGGTCCGGCGTACCGGCGATGGATCTGATCGAGCGCAACGGCGAATACGAGGTGCAGGCCGAATTGCCCGGCCTGAATATCGCGGATATCGACGTCAAGCTGAGCGACGGCATGCTGACGATCAAGGGCGAAAAAACCATCGAACATCACGAGGATGACGAAGACTATCATCTTCAGGAACGCGGCTATGGCGCGTTTCAGCGCAGCTTTCGCCTGCCGGGCGGCATTGATGCCGACAAGGTCGCGGCGAAATTCGAGAACGGCGTTCTGACCGTCACGATGCCGAAGACCGCCGAGGCGAAACAAAAGGAACGCAAGGTCGAGGTAAAGGCCGCCTGAAACCGCCAGTCCGTTCGTAGGCTGTTACCGCCGGCGCCCCGCGCATACAGGGGCCGGCTTTTTCGTCGGCATAACACTACGGCCCCGTCGATCGCCCCAGAACCGCCTTCGCCAATATGAACGTAGTTTCGGGCGTTCCGTCCGCACTGACCCCGTGTCAGTCGATATCATCGGAATCGGCCATGGCTTGTCGGCGGACCACGGCCACATCAGCATCCGGCGCATCGCCGAAGGTCGGGCACTATGTCCGCATCGACGGCTGGCAGGTCGTCGTCGACGACATGAACGATCGACAGGGAGGCGCCAAACTGCCGCGCGAGCAACGTCGCGCGTCGAAGTGCACGGTCCGACCGTTCGGAGAAGTCGGTAGCCAGCATGATTTTCTTCACGTCGTGCTCCTGGTCGCGGTGCCAATGATGATTTTTCATTAAATCATACCGACACGAACTTTCGTTTGATCAAGATCATCTCAATTGCGCCCAAGCTCGGTATTCTGCACCAAACCACACCAAACAGGCACAGCCTATGGCGCGCGATCAGTATCAGACCGTAAAGGAAGTCGCAGACCGTCTGAAGGTCAGCGAGGCGACGGTCCGCGGCTGGATCAAGGATGGCGAATTGCGCGCGATCGAGATCGGCAAGGGGTGGCGGATCGCTGACGTCGACCTGGCCGTATTCCTTTCCAGCCATGCAACCCGCGCGCGCGAGGCCGCGATGCAGGACCAAAACCCGGCCCCGGATATTGAAGCCGGGCGCGAGAGCACCGGCACACCAGCCTTCAACGCAAGATCAAGCGAATGAACGACCGCCCCCCGCAGCCAGTGTTTCACAACCTGTCGGTCGAGGATGCCCTTGGCACGCTTGCAGGCCAGTCCAGGGGGCTGACCACCACAGAAGCCGCCCGCCGCCTGGCCGAGATCGGACCGAACCGGCTGCCCGAACCGCCCAAACGCAGCCCTTTCCTGCGGTTCCTGGCGCACTTTCACAACGTGCTGATCTACGTGCTGATTGCCTCTGCGGCCGTGACGGGAGCGTTGCAGCACTGGGTGGATACCGGCGTGATCCTCGCGGTGGTTATCGTCAACGCGGTGATCGGTTTTGTCCAGGAAGGCCGCGCCGAGCAGGCCATGGATGCGATCCGCAGTATGCTGGCACCGCGGTCGGCCGTCCTGCGCGACGGGCGACGCGTCAGCGTCGACGCGAGCGAACTGGTCCCGGGCGACATCGTGCTGGTCGAGGCCGGCGACCGCGTGCCCGCCGATCTGCGATTGATCGAGGCGCGCGGATTGAAGGCCGAGGAGGCGATCCTGACCGGCGAGTCCGTGCCGGTGGACAAGGGCACGGCTCCGGCCACGCAGGCCGCGGTGCTCGGCGACCGGACCTCGATGCTCTTCTCCGGCACGCTGGTTGCTGCGGGAACAGGGCGCGGTGTGGTCGCCGTGACCGGGGCAGACACCCAGATCGACCGGATCAGCGGGATGCTCGCGCGCGTTCAGACGCTGACGACACCACTCGTCGCGCAGATGGACCGTTTCGCGCGCTGGCTGACCGTCTTCATCCTGATCGTCGCCGGTGCGCTGCTGTCCTATGGCTATTTCGTCGGGCACATGCCCTTCGCGGACCTGTTCATGGCGGTCGTTGGCCTGTCGGTGGCCGCCATCCCCGAGGGCCTGCCGGCGGTGCTGACGATCACGCTGGCGGTGGGCGTGCAGGCGATGGCGCGGCGCAATGCCATCGTGCGCCGCCTGCCGGCGATCGAGACCTTGGGCTCTGTCTCGGTGATCTGCTCGGACAAGACAGGCACGCTGACCCGCAACGAAATGATGGCGTCTTCGTTGGCTGCGGCGGGAATTGTCTATTCGGTCGGCGGCAACGGCTATGCCCCCGAGGGCACGGTGCGCGGGCCCGAGGCCGTTGCGAACCCCGACGAACACGCGGTTCTGATGGAATTCGCGCGCGCCGCCGGCCTGTGCAACGACGCGATGCTGCATGCCCATGACGCAGGCTGGCGCGTCGAGGGCGACCCGATGGAAGGCGCGCTGATGGCGCTGGCCGGCAAGATCACGGGCGAAGGCGCCGAGCCGTTCCCTCAGTGGTCCCGCACCGATGCGATCCCCTTTGACGCCGCCCATCGCTATATGGCCGTTCTGCACCATGACCACGAGGGTCAAGCGTCCATTCACGTGAAGGGTGCGCCCGAGGCGGTGCTGGCGCTGTGTGCCGATCAGCGCGCCGCGCATGGCGGGACGGAACCGCTGAACAAGAACCACTGGAACGCGATGGTCGAGGATCTGGCGACCGACGGTCAGCGGGTGATCGCGGTCGCCACACGGGCGGTGCCGCAGGACCACACGATCCTGAACACGGCTGACCTTGAGGGACGGCTTACGCTGATCGGGCTGATCGGCCTGATTGATCCGCCGCGTGCCGAAGCCATCGCGGCCGTGGCCGAATGCCATGCCGCGGGCATCCGGGTGAAGATGATCACCGGCGACCACGCCGCCACCGCGCGCGCGATCGCGGGCATGGTCGGGCTGACGAACCAAGACCGCGTGCTGACCGGCGCCGATATCGAGGCGATGGACGATATCGACCTGGCCGAAGCGGTGGTGGAAACCGACATTTTCGCGCGCACCTCGCCCGCGCATAAGCTGCGCCTCGTGACCGCGTTGCAGGCGCGCGGGCTGACCGTTGCGATGACCGGCGACGGGGTGAACGACGCCCCCGCTCTCAAGCGCGCCGACGCCGGGATCGCGATGGGGCTGAAGGGCAGCGAAGCCGCGAAGGAGGCGGCGGAACTGGTGCTGGCCGACGACAATTTCGCCTCGATCGCCGCCGCAGTGCGCGAGGGGCGCACGGTCTATGACAACATCAAGAAGGTCATCAGCTGGACCCTGCCCACGAATGCAGGCGAGGCGATGACCATTATCGTCGCGCTTCTGGCCGGAATGGCGCTGCCGATCACCGCCATCCAGATCCTCTGGATCAACCTGATCACAGGTGTCACGCTGGCGATCGCGCTGGCCTTCGAACCATCCGAGCCCGGCACCATGCGCCGCCCGCCGCGCCCGCGCAACGAGCCGCTGCTGACGGGCGGCCTCGTCTGGCACATCGTGCTCGTCTCAACCCTGTTCCTGATGGCGGTGTTCGGGATGTATTTCTATGCCATCGACCGCGGCTATCCGGTCGCGCTGGCCCAGACCATCGCGACAAACATGCTGGTTGTGCTTGAAATCTTCCATCTTTTCTTCATCCGCAACATCTATGGCACTTCGCTGACATGGGCGGCGGTGCGGGGAACGCGGATCATCTGGGCCTGTGTTGTGATAGTAACGGGCGCACAATTCGCCATCACCTATCTGCCGCCGCTGCAACGGATCTTCGGCACGCAGGCCGTGCCGCTGTTCGACGGGCTTCTGATCGTCGCCATCGGCGCGGTCTTCTTCGCGCTGATAGAAACCGAGAAACAGATGCGGCTGACGTTCCGGAAATCCTGAACGGCACGCGGCGGCGGACAGGGCGCTGCCGTCGCGCCCTGCACGATTCGAACTACCGTTGGGCCGACCTAGACCTTTCCGCTTGCCGAAAGCATGACGGCAAACGGGCGGGTGGTCTTGATTTCCGATAGCACCAGGACAAGACTTGCCGTCATCGGCACCGCAAGAAGCGCGCCTGCCAGGCCCCAAAGGGCACTCCAGACAGCAAGGGCCAGCAGCACGACGAAGGGGCTGAGGTTGAAGGCCCGACCCATCATTCGCGGCTCAAGGTAAGCGCCCACGAAGATCTGCGCCGCGGCAAGCGCCACCAGCACCACGCTGGCCATCCACAGCGTGCCGAACTGGGCAAGGCTGAGCAGAACCGGAAAGATCACGCCAAGCAACGAGCCGATATAGGGTATGTAGTTCAGAAACGCGATCAGAACGGCCCAGAACAACGCGAATTCGATACCCAGAAACAGCATGATGACGAAAGACAGCCCGCCCAGGATCACATTGACGACGGTCTTGACGAAAAGATACTGGCCGATCCGTTCGTTGATCCGCGAAAGCAGCGACAGGGTGCGGCTGCCCGCCTCTTCGCCGCCCATGGCAATGATCACCTTGCGCGCCATCACCCCGCGTTCGGCCATGAAGAAGCTGGCGTAAAGCACAACCAGAAAAAGCGTGACGCCAAATCCCCTGAGCGACAAAAGCGCCGGCGCCACCCAGGACCGGACATCGACCTGATCGATCGTCAGGCGACGCACATTCCCCCAGGTCGGCTCGTCCTCGATCCCCAGCAGGCTGGCAAAGCGCGTGACAAGCGCGTCAAGGTTCGATTCGTATCGCGGCAGCGCCGCCACAACCTGCGCCAGGTTGTTGATCACCAGCAGAAACAGCAGCACCATCGCCAGCGCGAAGACGATCAGGATCACCGTCCGCCGCGCCCAGCCCGACAGGCGCCCGAGAACCGGCACCGCCTGCATGGCGGCGGCCGCGTTGGACAGCACATAGACGGATATCATCGCGGCGATCACCGGCAGCAGCACCGGCTTGCCGATCCACAAAAGCCAGCCAAGCATGAGCGTGAGCGCCGTACCGTAGGTTGCCTTTTCGATCATGTTCCCTGTCCAGACGCGGGCGCCCAACTGTCAAGATGCGCTTTCGAACCGCCGTTGCATGGGGCCTTTGGCCGCACGGGATGCCGCAGCCACCCGTGTCTGCGACAATCAATCCCACCACAAACCGGCCAAACTGCCGTGCAATGGCCGGTTCCGATTGTGTTCCCCGCTTTATGATGCTTTTTTAGGGCCGAATTCGGAGGAAAGAAAGCCTGCCATGACGGAATCGAACGGGTCGCTGATCATCATTGCACTGTTGCCGTTCATTGGTGCGCTGCTGCCTGGCGTCATGATCCGCGCAGGACGCAGGGCTTGCGCCATCTTCACGGCGCTGCCAACAGCGATTGCCCTGATCATGCTTCTGGTGCTGGCCCCCGCGGTGATGCGCGGCGAAACCGTGCAGGCGGAACTGGCATGGCTGCCGCAGCTTGGGCTTTCGGCGTCTTTCCTTCTGGACGGGCTCAGTCTGCTTTTCGCGGGCATGATCCTGGGCATGGGCCTGCTGATCACGCTTTATGCGCGCTATTATCTTTCGGGCGACGATCCGATGGGCAGGTTCTTTACCTATCTCTTGCTGTTCCAGGGCGCGATGCTGGGGATCGTGCTGTCGGACAATATCCTGCTTTTGCTCATTTTCTGGGAGCTGACGAGCCTGTCTTCCTTCCTGCTTATCGGTTTCTGGCATCATCTGCCCGAGGGGCGACAGGGCGCGCGCATGGCGCTGGCCGTGACCGGCGCGGGCGGGCTGGCGATGATCGCGGGGATGCTGATCCTGGGAGATATCGCCGGCAGCTATCAGATCTCTGAAATCCTTGAACAGGGCGACGCGATCCGCGCGTCAGCCTGGTACATCCCCGCACTGATCCTGATCCTGTTGGGCGCCTTCACCAAATCGGCGCAGTTCCCCTTTCACTTCTGGCTTCCGCATGCGATGGCGGCGCCGACGCCGGTCTCGGCATATCTTCACTCGGCGACCATGGTGAAGGCCGGCGTGTTCCTGATGGCGCGGATGTGGCCGGCCCTGTCGGGGACGGACGCCTGGTTCTACATCGTGGCGACCACCGGCCTTGTCACCATGATCCTCGGCGCGCTGATCGCGCTTTTCAAGGACGATCTGAAGGCGCTTCTGGCCTTTTCGACGGTAAGTCATCTTGGGTTGCTGACCATGCTGCTGGGCTTCGGCACGCCCTTCGCTGCGGTCGTCGCCGTCTTTCACATCATCAATCACCTGACCTTCAAGGCGGCGCTTTTCATGATGGCCGGCATCATCGATCACGAGGTCGGCACCCGAGACATAAAACGTCTTGGCGGGTTGCGGCGCCTGATGCCGGTCGCCTTCCTGATCGGGACGGTCGCGGCCCTGTCGATGGCGGGAATTCCGTTCTTCAACGGGTTCCTGACAAAGGAAATGATGCTTGATGCTGCCAATCACACCGAATGGGCAGGCAGCCGCCTTGCCGTGCCGGTCGCCGCCACGATCGGCGCGCTTCTTTCGGTCGCCTATTCGCTGCGGTTCATCGCGCATGTCTTCCTTGGCCCGGTCCGCAACGACTATCCGTCCAAGCCGCATGATCCGCCCGTCGGCATGTGGGCCGGTCCGGCGCTGCTTGCCGCGATGGTCGTGCTGATCGGCATATTCCCGGCGGCGATCGCCGGGCCGCTTGTCGCGATTGCCGCAAGCGCGGTGATCGGCGACCCCGCGCTTCCCTATTATTCGCTCAAGATATGGCACGGGGTGAACCCCGCGCTGGTCATGTCGGTGATCGCGGTCACCGGCGGGCTTGGTCTTCTTGGGCTGCATGGGTGGCTGGATCGGGTCTGGAACGCCCTGCCCCGCCCCGAGGCAAAGGCCATTTTCGACGGGCTGGTGGACAGGCTGGCGATGCTGTCGCGCCGGATCATCGACATCACCCATGACGGCGCGATCAGCCGCTACCTTGCCATCTTCGTCGCCGCCGCGGTCGCGCTGGGGCTTGCGGCCTTTCTGGGGGGAGGCATGGCCCCGCCATCGCGCACCCTGCTGCCCGTTCCGCCGACGCTGGCGGTCGGCTGGGTGCTGCTGATCACCGCCGCGATTGCCGTCGTCGCCATGCACCGTCACCGTTTTCAGGCGCTGATCCTGATCGGGATCATCGGGCTGATGATCTCGTTCGGGTTCGTCTATCTGTCGGCGCCCGATCTCGCGCTGACGCAGATCGCGGTCGAGACGGTCACGATCATGCTGTTGCTGCTTGCGCTGCACTTCATGCCCAAGACCACCCCAAAGGAAAGCCGCGTTCTTGTTCGGCTTCGTGACGGCGTCATCGCCGTTGCGGCGGGTCTGGGCGTGGGGGGGCTGGCCTATGCGTTCCTTCTGCGCGACGTCGACACGATTTCGGGCTATCACCTTGCGAATTCCTATGAGGGCGGCGGCGGAACGAATGTCGTGAATGTGATCCTCGTCGATTTCCGGGGCTATGACACCTATGGCGAGATCATCGTCCTTGGCATCGCCGGACTGGTGATCTTTGCGCTGATGGAGGCGCTTTTGGACGGTCCGGTGGCCCGGCGCCTGCGCAACACCGACTATTCGCAGGACCGGTCGCGCGACCGCCATCCGCTGATGATGGTCGTCGCCACCCGGGTGATGATGCCGATCGCCGTGATGGTGGGCATCTATATCTTCCTGCGCGGCCATAACCAGCCGGGCGGCGGGTTCGTCTCGGCGCTGGTGATCTCGATCGCACTCTTGATGCAGTACATGGCGTCGGGCTTTGCCTGGACCCAGTCGCGGCAGCGGATCGAATACCATGCGATGATCGGATGGGGCGTGGTGATCGCGGGGCTGACCGGGGCCGGTGCCTGGCTGGCAGGCAAGCCGTTTCTGACCAGCGCCTTTGGCTATGTTCACCTGCCGCCGATCGAGGAATTCGAACTGGCCACGGCCATGCTCTTTGATCTTGGGGTCTTCCTTGCGGTGCTTGGCGCGGTGATGCTGGTGCTATACAGCCTGTCCCGGATCGCGCGCTATGCAGGCGAGACGGTGAATGTCGAACCGATGGATTTCGATCCCACCCAACAACCCGCGAACGACGAGCGGAAGGACGGCTGAGATGGAATTCATAGTGGCCAGCTCTATTGGCACCCTGACTGCGGGCGGTGTTTACCTTCTTCTCCGGCTAAGAACCTTTCCGGTCGTTCTGGGACTGGCGCTTTTGTCCTATGCCGTGAACATCTTTTTGTTCGCCTCGGGGCGGCTGGCCATCGACATGCCGCCGATCCTGGCGAAATACGGCACGGCGGACTATACCGACCCGCTTCCCCAGGCGCTGGTCCTGACGGCCATCGTGATCTCGTTCGGGATGACGGCCGTTCTGGTGATGCTGTCCCTTGGGGCCTTTCTCGAAACGGAATCGGACGAGATCAACATGACCACAACCATGGGCCTGGAAGACGAGGACGGCGCATGATGGGCCACTGGATCATCGCCCCCGTCATCCTGCCGGCGCTTCTGGCACCGATCCTGGGTTTCGTGATGCGCCACGACATAACCATGGCGCGCGTCACCTCGCTGGCGGGCAGTGCGGCGATCGTCGCGATTGCCCTCGGCCTCACCTTCGCCGCTGCGGGCGGGCAGACAGAGGTTTACCGGCTGGGCGACTGGCCGGCGCCCTTCGGCATCGTGCTGGTGCTTGACCGGCTGTCGGCGATCATGGTCCTGCTGACCAGCGCGCTTGGGTTCATCGTGCTGTTGCATTCCATCGCGACGGGCTGGGACGCGCGCGGACAGCATTTCCATGCGATCTTTCACTTTCAGCTCATGGGTATATGCGGCGCGTTCCTGACCGGCGATGTGTTCAACCTGTTTGTGTTCTTCGAAGTGCTTCTGATCGCGTCCTATGGCCTGATGATCCATGGCGGGGGCGGCAAGCGGATGCGGGCGGGCCTGCAATACGTGGCGATCAACCTTGCCGGTTCGACATTGTTTCTCTTTGCGCTTGGCGTGCTCTATGGCAGCGTCGGCACGCTCAACATGGCGGATATCGCCCTGCGCCTTCAGGATGCGCCGCCGGGGGATACCGCCCTGATCCGGGTGGCGGCGATGCTTCTGATGATCGTGTTCGCGGTCAAGGCGGCGCTCTTTCCGGTTCAGTTCTGGCTGCCGGGCACCTATGCCAACGCACCGGCACCGGTCGCGGCACTGTTCGCCATCATGACCAAGGTCGGTGCCTATGCGATCATCCGTGTCCACACCATTTCGTTCGGGCCGGGTCTTGGCGCCACCGAGGATATCGGTGCCACCTGGCTGTTCCCGGCGGCCATCATCACGATCGCAATCGGCGCGATCGGCGTGCTGGGGGCCCGGCAGTTGCTGCCCCTTATCGCCTATTCGGTGATGGGGTCGATGGGCACGCTGATGGTCGCCGTGGCGGCCTTCACGCCCCAGGCGACGGCCGCCGCGCTTTATTACCTGATCCACTCGACCTTTGCGGCGGCGGCCCTGTTCCTGCTGGCCGATCTGGTGCTGGCGCGGCGGGCCGGTCAGGCTTTGGCGCCGCGTCCGCCCATGGCAAGCAGTGGCCTTTTCGCCGCCCTGTTCTTCGTTGCGGCCATCGCCATGGCGGGCATGCCGCCGCTCAGCGGATTTCTGGGCAAGCTGCTGGTGCTTGACGCGCTGCGGGCCCCCGGCCAGATCGGCTGGGCCTGGGGTGCGGTTCTTGGCGGCTCGCTGCTGACGATCGTGGGCTTCGCGCGCGCCGGCAGCATGCTGTTCTGGAAGACCAGCGCCGCCGAAGCCGAGGCCGCGCCGGGGCCAGAAGCGCCGCGACCGGTCCTTGCCCTTGAAGTCGCCCCGACCATGATCGTGCTGGCGATGCTGACCGCCCTGTCGGTCTTTGCCGGGCCTGTCATGACCTATGCCCAAAGCGCATCATACCAGATCCATGACCGGCCCGGATACATCGCCGCGGTGCTTGGCACACAAGGGGGGGAATGATCATGCTTGCGCGTCTTGTCCCCCATCCGGTGCTCAGCGTCACGCTGACACTCGTCTGGCTTGCGCTGGTCAACAAGGTGACGCTTGGCAACCTGGTGCTGGGCGGGGCGTTGGGGATCATCATTCCGATAGCCACCGCCGCCTATTGGCCCGACCGCCCGAAGCTGCGAAGGCCCCTGGCCATCGCCGAATACACGCTCGTCGTCTTTTGGGACATCCTCGTGGCCAATGTGCAGGTCGCCGCGATCATTGTCTTTCGAAGATCGCGGGACATCCGCTCGCACTGGATCGACCTACCGCTCGACCTCACATCGCCCGAGGCGATCACGGTTCTGGCGGGGACGATAACGATGACGCCGGGAACCATTTCGGCGACGCTTGCGGCCGACGCCGGAAGCATTCTGGTGCACTGCCTGCATACCGATGATCCGGGCGCGGTGCGCACCACCATCAAGGCCCGCTATGAGCGGCGTTTGAAGGAGATCTTCGAATGATACCGGTTGCACTGACCTTCGCGTTCGGATGCTATACAATCGGCCTGCTGTTCAACCTGTGGCGCATCACGCGCGGCCCCGACGCCGCCGATCGGATACTGGCACTGGACACAATGGTGATCAACGTCATCGCGCTGCTGATCCTTTATGGCATCGCCAGGGGCACCGCGATCTATTACGAGGCCTCGATGCTGGTCGCGATGGTCGGCTTCGTCTCCACCATCGCCTATTGCCGGTTCATCCTGCGCGGCGACATCATCGAGTAGTGGAACCATGACACTTTTCGCGGAAATCCTTATCAGCGTCTTCATCGTCGTCAGCGGCATCTTCGGGCTGGTCGGCTCGTTCGGCCTGGTCAAATTGCGCGACTCGATGCAGCGGCTTCACGCCCCGACCAAGGCGACAACCGTTGGCGTGGGCGGCGCGCTGGTCGCATCCATGCTGTATTTCATCCTGCTGAAAGGCAGCTTTTCGTTCCACGAACTGCTGATCACGCTGTTCCTGTTCCTGACCGCACCGATCACCGCCAACTTCATTTCCAAGGCGTTCATGGCCAGAAATATTCGGCCGCAGGAGCTTCCGCAAACAGGGCGCGACTATGGCTGGGCAGTCTATGATGATCCGCCGCCTTCTGCCACTCTGGAAGACCGACAAGACGCATGAACGTCGCGCCGGCAGACAGGTCCGGCAAGGCGGAGGGGCGACCGTATGCACCAACGTTGCGCCCTTTCCGACAAGAAGGTGCGGCCAGATGAATGCGAACCAGTCGCTGTTTTCCGGAGATCACGACTTTCAGACCACGCCACGTTGACGCCACTCGGCCAGAGCGGCGGCGCGGTTCAATCAGCTTTCCGCTGACAAGACCGGTGCGGGAATCGCCGTCATACCGCCGTCGCCGAAGGCTTGTTCCAGCGTTTGAAGCGGGAACGCATCCGCCGCCGAACCTATCCAACCTGCGAAGCCGCAAGGCGGGATGCCCGATAGGGCCCGACAAAACCGAAAGGCGGATAACATGCTGGTCAAGGGGCTGGCCCGCGCGTTCCGTCGGAAGCGCCTGCTGGGGGCGGGCGGCTTCACCACCATCCGCCCGGATGATGGAAGGGCTGGCCTTCGAGGCGTCGTTCCGATCACGGTGATGATCGACGCGGCCTATCTCAAGATGCACAGCAATCAGCTTGCGGTCGAAAAAGGGGGCTTGGAGACCGAAAAAGCCCCGGATGTACCGGGGCTTCTCGTTTTCTCCTGATCACTGTTGCGTGGCCACAACCTCACCCAGAAGCGGCGTGATGGGGCGCACCGTAACGCGGCGGTTGGCACGTTCTGCAAGGGCGGTCTGCACTTTCAAATAGCGCTCACCATAGCCTTGCACGACCAGGTTTTCGGGCGGGACGGCAAAATATTCAGACAGCGCCAGCGCCATCGACTCCGCACGCCGGTCCGACAGGGTCAGGTTATAGGCTGCATCGCCGACCGCATCCGTATGGCCTTCGATCAGGAAAACCGCGCCCGGGTTTCTGTTGATCGCTTCGCGCATCGCTTGGCCCAGTGCCGACAGCTTTTCGGCTTGGGTTGGCTGAATTGCCGCGGATCCGCTTTCGAAGGTGACATTGTTCAGGTTCACCTCGGGCACCAGTTCGCGCACCGCGCGGATATTGCGGATCTGCGAAAGCGAATAGCTGCGCTGAAGGGTGCTCTCGTTGCTGGACGCGGCCAGTGCATCCCGCAAGAGGTCGGCATTGTTGCCATAATCAATGCTGCGCGTTTGGCGTTGCTGCGGCAAGGCTTTGACATCGACGGGCCGGAACTGGCGAGTGTCATCGAACAGAACGGTTCGGTTGCCATTCGGCTGAACCACAACGCGGCGCAACACGCGGCCATTGGAATCGCGGACGGTTTCGACCTGGGTGCCGTCAGGCCGGTTCAGCAGGGTGCGGGTCGAGCCGTCATTGAAGGTCTCGGTCTTGACCTCGCTGCCCGGCTGGCGGAGCAGAGCATCGTCGTCCTTCAAGACGCGAAGCTCTCCGTCGCGCTCGACCACCACGCGGTCGCCGGTATTGGCGCGCACGCGATCGCCATTTTTCAGGATCGCGCCAACGGCGACGGCACCAGCACCCAAAAGCAGGACCTTCTCGAAATCACTTAGGCCACTATCGGCTTTCTGTTCGGCAGTGGCGGAAGCGGTAGGCGCTGCCTTGCCTGCGGCTGACGTGGCAAAATCCTCATCGCTGGAGCGTGCCTGGTCTTTCGTGACGGTCTGCGTCGTGATTTCGGACGGCGGCGCAGCGGTATCACTCGCGGCGGCGGCAGGCGTTTCGGCCTGTGCCGCAGCATCGGCCTGTGCCTCGGCTTCGGCCTTGGCAGCATCGCTTTCTGCCTGCTGCTGTTCGGTCATGGGCGTCGCTACCACCTCGCCTACCGGCTTAGCGGCAGCGTCGGCCTGATCAGTCGATGTCGGCTGGGGGTTGGTTTCGATGGCGGGTTGTTCGGTGGCAGGCTGGACAGCATCGGCCGCTGTTTTTGACGCGTCATCCACAGGCGCTGCGGGCGTGGAAGCACCTGTCGTGTCTGTGCCTGTGTCTGTGTCTGCTTCCACCTCAACCTCGGGTGGCTTGGGGACTGGGGACGTTGCAGTGTCTGCTGTCGGCGCCACCGGCTGCTGCGCCGGTTCGTCGGCCCCATTCGCGGCGGACCCTGTGGCGTTCGGTTTCTCACTGTCGGCCACTGGCAGATTATCGGCAGGCGGCTTGGTCGGCGCGGTGCCTGCGGGTGTATCGCTCGACGCGGCGCTAACCGCGTCTGAGGCCTTCGCGGCACCCGTTTCAGCCAGTATCGACTCGGCCTCTGATTTGGGCACCACCTTGTTCGTTTCGATCCTGACCTGACCATTCTTGGTAATGCAGGGGATCGGCACGCCCTTGCCGCAAACCGATAACTGGTCGACCAGTGGCAGGGCTTGCGCCTCATCCTGCGCCAAAAGCGGTCCGGGCAGGGACAGCGATATGACTAGGGCGATGCTGGTCGACGATTGGAAATGTTTCATAAGCATGACAGCGGATCCTTTGTTGCGGATGCAGTTTCATCTTTGACCAACAACGCACGAAACCGCTGATATGTTGCCTGACCTCATACGATGTTCAGCAATCTCCGCTTTTCAGCGGGATGATGCCACTGCCAGTTCGAGTGTGCACGCATAAGCATAAGCCGGTTCCACCAGTCCCGCACGGTTTCGGGGCTGGTGTCGATCCCGCGCTCGTGCAGCAAACCCTCGACGTAGCGCGGCGAAAGTGGAAACGAACCTGCATTCATCACCGGCATACCGATGATCACGGGGCTGCTGTGAAAGTACTTGGGGCGCCTCTTTTTTGTCATCAATGGACGCTACGAAACTGCCCCGCGCTTCAGCCGGTTTGCTCTGGCAGGGCCGTCTTTACCCTAGCTCTGGCAGGGCCGTCTTTACCCTATCAGCGGGTGAATCATTGTATTGTGGATCGCAGAATACCAAAGTCTTCTTATGATCCGTGGCGTACTGATCGATATCTCAGGGGTAATTACTGACGGTCCGGGCGGGGTGCCGGGGGCGGCGCTGGCTGTGGCGCGCCTGCGAGCAGCGTGCCTTCCCATCCGCTTTCTGACCAACACCACTCGGCGCCCCAAAAGCAGGATCGTCGCAGACCTTCGCGCCCTGGATGTGATCGTCACAGCCGACGACGTCATCACGCCGGTCGCCGCCGCGCTGAACTGGTTGTCCGAGAACGGTCATGTGCCGCATCTGCTGGTTCATCCCGACCTGGCCGAGGAGTTCGCGGGTTGCAAAACCGATGGCCCCGTCGCGGTGGTGCTGGGCGATGCAGCACAGGGATTTTCCTATGCCAATCTGAACGCCACATTCCGGGCGCTGCACAAAGGCGCGCCGTTTCTGGCCTTAGCTGCGAACCGGGTGTTTCGAGACGGCGACGGTCAGCTCAGCCTCGATGCGGGCCCCTTCGTGCGGGCGTTGGAATATGCCAGCGACACGACAGCCATTGTTCTGGGCAAACCCGCCCCGGATTTTTTTCGCGCCGGGATTTCCAGTCTTGGGTGCAGAGCGTCCGAGACTGCCATGATCGGGGATGATGCCGAAAACGACATCGCGGGTGCACTGAGCGCGGGGCTGGGCCTTGGCATCCTGGTGCGCAGCGGAAAATATCGCCTTGGCGATGAAGATCGGGTTACACCCCGACCCTCAGCGGTTGTTGACGATTTGACAGCAGCGGTCGAGATGATCCTGAAGTATGTGTGACGTGGGTGGTGTGAGATCACTTCGAACTCGGTCACCCTACCCGGCTCAAGCCAGCTTCCTCTGACAAGACCCCCTGGCAAGAGAAACTGACTTGATCTGCCGCAGCCCGGCGTTCGGGGGATGAAGCTATACCTGATATGTCACAATACTTGGTCACCGCCAATGTCTCAGTGGCAGGTTCCGGCCGATGCAGATCTCCGGTGTCATTTGAGCGGCCTCGTGCGCGGTGGAATCAGGTATCGTGCAGGAAACTCATTGCATGACGAACGACGCTACCCGGGCCTCTGCGGCGCCGGCGCTGGATGCATTGTTCCCGTCGCGGATGGAGGCCGAACTTGGTGTGAATCCCGAGTTCCCAGACAACGCACGCGATGAACCGTCCCCCATTCGGGCGGCAGAGTATCGCATGTCTACCGATCATCAGCGCTACTCGACGGAAAACCAGGCGGCGGCAATCCAGGCCTATGCCGCACAGCGCGGCATGGAGATCGTGCGCACCTACGCCGATGAAGGAAAGAGCGGGTTGCGGATCGAGGGCCGACACGCTCTGAAGCAGCTGATCGAGACCGTCACTTCTAAAAGCGCGGATTTCGACGTCATCCTTGTCTACGACATCAGCCGTTGCCTATGAGGCCCGGCCTTCTTCGTTGGGGAGCGGTCAATTGTTGATTCAATCAAACGATTGATCTATCCAGGTTCCATGAATGTCAGCGAGAACAAGAATGACACGCGGACCAACCTTATAGCGGCGGGGCTGGCGTTGTTTGGGCGCAACGGGTTCGAGGGAACATCGACAAGAGAGCTGGCAGCACAGGCCCAGACCAATATCGCCTCGATCGCATATCATTTCGGTGGCAAGGCGGGGCTGCGCGCGGCCTGTGCCGGGGCTGTCGCAGAACGTGTAACCGACGTTCTTGACGCGGCTGGCGCGCTTGACGACGCGACAACACAGCAGGCAGCGGCGGCACAGATGGAACGACTTGTGCGTGCATTTGTGCAACTGATCGTCGGAACGCCAGAGGCGCAGGACATGGTGGCATTCATGCTGCGAGAGATCACCGGCGCGGGCGAGATTGCCGAAACCGTCTATGCAAGTTTTGTCGAACCCCGCCACAAGGCTCTTTGCACATTGTGGGCCACGGCGACGGGGCGACACCCCGATGATGCCGATGTCAAACTGGCGGTTTTCGCGCTTATCGGTCAGATCGTCTATTTCCGCATCGCATCGCCCTTTGTCACACGGCGCATGGGCTGGGATGAAATCGGATCGGCCGAGACGCAAAAGGTGGCCGACACCGTGATTGCAAATCTTCGCGACGCTATCGAAAGGCAAAGGATATGAGTTTTCTGTGCGCCCTGCCCTTCGCCGCATCGCTTTTTGCGTCCTGCGCCGCCCCTGCGCCGTTCGCCACCGGCTATGCCGAGGGCAACTTCATTTTGGTTGCCCCGGTGGCCGTCGCACAAATCGCACATGTCTATGTCGCGCGGGGGGACCGTGTCGCGGCGGGTGGCCTTCTTGTTGAAATGGAACGAAAAGATACGGAAATTGCCGTTGCCGAAGCCCAGGCAGTTCTGACGCAGGCCCAAGCGCATCTTGCAGATTTGCAGGAAGGCAAACGCCCCGAAGAAGTCGCCGTCATCGCGGCGAACCTGGCATCGGCGACCGCGCAGGCGGTCGAGGCCGAACGCACACGCGACCGGGTCACAAACCTGGCGTCACGCGGGGCGGCGACGGTTTCACAACAGGATGATGCGACCACCGCAGCGCAGATCGCTGCCGCACGGGTTGCGCAAACCGAAGCAGAACTTGCCGTGGCGCGATTGCCGGCCCGCCCGCAGGCCATCGCGCAGGCCAAAGCGGCGGTCAGTGCCGCACAGGCCGCGTTATCCAGGGCGAACTGGAACCACGAACAGCGCAGATTGACCCTGTCCGAACCCGTGACCGTCTTTGATGTGATTCGCAGCGACGGGGAAATTGCCGGCCCCAGCGCCCCGGTGTTGTCGGTGCTGGGCGATGGGGCGGTAAAGTTGCGCCTGTATGTCCCCGAAACGGTCGTTTCCATGATCGCAATCGGCGATGGCCTGGACGTGTTTTGCGACAGTTGCCCGAATGATCTGTCCGCGCGCATTATCGGGTTCTCCGCAATCGCGTCTATCGCGGCGAGGCTGTCCACAAGGGCAAGGCCTATCCGGGCGAGCACGACGCCATCGTCACCGATAAGGTCTTGGATCAGGTCGACGCCATCCTGCAGGGCAACCGCCACGCCCGGTCCAGCAACAGCCGCATGCAGACGCCCGCGCCGCTGAAGAGCCTGATCTTCACCGATACCGGCGCAGCCATGACCCCGACCGCGACCAAGAAACGGGGCAAGCTCTACCGTTATTATGTGTCGATGGACGTGATCAAGAACCGCACCACGGAGGACGACAACGGCGACGATCAAGTACCCACCCGCCTGCCTGCGGGCATGGTCGAGGACGCCATCGTCACCGAGGTCCGGCGCATTCTGCAGACGCCAGAGGTGGTCACGCAGGTGGCGGCGCTGAAGCGCGATCAGGTATCCGAAGCCGAGGCCATCGCGGCGCTGCATGATTTCAACACGCTCTGGGCGCAGCTGTTTTCGCTCGAACAGTCGCGGATCATCCAGCTTCTGGTCCGGCGCGTCACCGTTACCGCCGTCGGACTCGAGGTCGACATCCGGCGCGAAGGCGTTGCGGGCGTGATCCGCGAAATGATCGCGCCGCGCGACATGGAGGCCGCCGAATGACCCGAGGCAGTGACACGATCCGCGTGCTGATCCCCCTGAAGCTGCGCAAGAAAAACGGACGGCCCAAGATCATGCCGCCCGCCGATTACAGCCCGAGTGAGGATCAGACGCAGGACCCGCACATCCTGCGCGCCATCGGCCGGGCATGGGGATGGCGGCGGCGTATGGAGGCAGGCGAGTTCGCCACAATCCAGGAACTGGCCGAGGCCGTCGGTCTGGCCGAACGCCATGTCAGCCGCCAGCTACGCCTCGCCTCGCCTTTTTGATGATTGTAGCACGCACTTGACTCGGCACAAAGCGGGAACGCGCGCCTGGCTTGGATCGCTTGTGGGATGCGGCCAGCTTGCGCCGCCGACTAACCAGTTCGATCTCTGTTCCATCCGCCAGTCGGATGGATTTTTCAACAAGCACGCTTTGCAGCATCCCAATATCCGCATGAAAGCAAAGGCTTGAGGCTGTTTACCGGATCAGGCCCGGTTAACAGGTCCGGAGAATATCGGCCCGGAGAGAACGCGTGTGCGCCCTTCGGGGCGTGGGCCGGTTAACAGCCCCACCCGCATAACCCCCGAAAACAACGGAAAAATCCGGCCGCAGCCGGATCGGGAGAACGCTTTCGCGAGGGCAAGTGGCGGAGGGGATGGGCCTGACGTCAAACCTTCTCCACCCTAAGTATTCGTAAATACTTGTGATTTATTCGCCATTACTAGCTACCGGCCAACTTTCTCGAAAATTTCCACCAGATCCTTGAACTTGCTACGCTGCTCGTCGGGATCTTGTGAGCGGATCGCATCGTCCACGCAGTCATCTGCGTGATCCTGCAGGATTATAATTTCGACCTGCGAAAGGACCGATCGGATCGCCAGGATTGATTGAGCATGTCGATGCAGTAGCGATCTTCTTTGATCATACGGGCAGTCACTCGCCCCTCGCGCCGGGCGATCACGTCCAGCAGCGCCATGACGTTCGTGAAGGAGATGAGAAATGGCGCTTCGGCTCGGCTCCATGGTGCTGACTTGGTCCGCTACGTTCCTCTACTCGGTATGCGAACGAGCATGGCGCGAGTAGAAGGCGAGGATCAAGGGACGGTCAGTTCGCCGCTTACACACTCTCCTGTTGGCTGCGCTCGCGTTCCTGGCGAAGTGCCAGCGATTTCACGCAAAAGTCAGCGTCCTTCCCATACGGGATGGATTTACAAATCTTCTCAATTTGCGTACATTTCGTAGATGCACCTGCAAATAAATATCTTTGCTTGGCTGAGGGCGCTTGTTTGCCTTTGCTTTGCGATTGCTCTGGTGTTCTCCGCGCCCTCTGCATCCCATGCGGCGTCAGGCACGCATGGTAACCATCACACCGTTGCCGTCAGTCCGGAACATGCGGACAGTGCCGGTTCGCACGGAACGACGTCGTCTGCTACGCTGCACGAGACATGCGGCTCCATGTCAATGGCAGATGATGGAGACCAGTTCTCCGCTCAGTGTTGTGGCGGAATATGTGTTTCGGTCGTCCTCATCGAGACGGGCGTCGGTTTTTCTGACCATTTGACCAGCAGCAGATACGCGGCGCGCCTCGTGCAGACGACCTCGATCAAACCCTCCGGTTTTCTGCGACCTCCCCAGTTCCTGATCTGATCCAAAACCCCTAGCGGGTTTTTGCCTTGCGCACAGCTGTGCGTGAGCCCGAAGTCAATCAGTCAGGTTCCATTCATGAAAATACTTCTGCTTATGGGGGCTTCGGCCTTCTTACTTGGCGCGTGCGCCTACGAGCCCATGCCACTGCCCGTAGTTGCAGGACAACTGGCACCCAGCGACCCCACCGTTTCTTCAAGGGTCTCTTATCAGGATCCGTTGGCTGGCTACATCTATCGTGGCCCGACGGGTCCACGCGACTGGCGATCCGTCAATCAAGAACAGTCGGAGGGCAACTGATGCGGAGAACGAAATTTTCTCTCATGGTCAGCTTGCCGCTGTTGCTGGGGGCTTGCGCGACCGCGGTGCCCGGCATCTATACCGAGCAAAAGGCAGGCTTTGCAAATGTTGCCGGTCAAGTCACCCCAGCGATTGGCAAACGCACGGTCTTCGCCCAGACGCAGGCCGAAAACGAGGCGCTGAGCCGCGAAGTGCACGGCATAGTGCATCGCAAGACGATATCGGCGGATACCGCCGTTCAGGTCGCCCTGCTCAACAACAAGGGTCTACAGGCCTCCTATGCCAATGTGGGGCTGTCGGCAGCCGAAGCATGGCAGCAAGCGACGCCGGAAAATCCCGTCGTCTCCATCGGGCTTCTGGGAATCGGTGCCCCCGAACTGGGGGCCTACCGGGCGATCGAGGGCCTGATCCGCGCCAACATTCTGGATGCGACCACCCGCTCGCAGCGGATGGCGATTGCCGATGCCAGTTTCCGAGAGGCGCAACTGAGCGCCGTGAATGATACGCTTACCCTCGCCTACCAGACACGTCAGGCCTGGATCAACGCCGTCGCGGCTTTCGAAACTGTTGGCTACCTGACCCGCACCAAGGCAACTTCGGACGCTGGTTCGGAACTGGCGCTCAGGCTGGGCGAGACGGGCGCGCTCAACAAGGCCGGGCAGGCCCGCGAACAGGCGTTCAACGCCGAACTGGCGGGCCAGCTTGCCAAGGCACGGCTGAATGCCGCGCGAGCCAAGGAAGATCTGACCAGGCTGATGGGGCTGTGGGGCGCGGACGTGGACTATTACGTGCCCGACGCGCTTCCTGCTCTGCCGCGGTCTGTCGGTCGCGTCAGCGATATCGAGGCACGGGCACTCGCCAACCGGGTAGACCTGCGGGTCGCCAGGTTGGGGTTGGAAGCGCAAGCCAGGGCTTTCGGCTTAACCGAACAGACTCGCATCGTCAGCGATCTTGAAATCGTCGGCGGTGCCGAGCTTGAACGAGAAGTCGGCGAAGATGGCGACATCGAAAAGACCGTGACGCCACAGGTCGAAGTCGAATTCGCGATTCCGATCTACGACACAGGCAAGGCCCGGATGCGCAAGGCCGAGCTGATGTATCTGCAAGCGGCCAACGTGCTGGCTGAACGTGCCGTCACGGTCCGGTCGGAAGCGCGGGAGGCCGAGACCGCATATCACGCCTCTTACAAGATCGCGCGACACTACCGCGACGTTCTGGTGCCGCTGCACACCATCATCGAGCAAGAGGGCCTGCTGTCTTACAACGGGATGATCACCAACACTTTCGAGCTCCTGATGGACGTGCGCGAAAAGATCGGCGCCGAACTGGAGGCGGCGAACGCGAAACGCGATTTCTACATGGCCCAGGCTGATCTGACCGCTGCGATCTATGGCGGCGGTGCAGGCAATACGGGTGCTGGTGAAGAAGGCGCATCATTGGCCGACGGTGACGGCGCTGGACACTGAAAGGAACTGACATGTTGAACCGACGTCAATTACTCGGGGCCGGCGCCGCAGGTGCAACGCTGGTTTCCAGCCAAGCGTGGGGCAAGTCCCTGAATATGGGACTGCCTGAGGCGGCGCAGATGGACAGCGCGGCAACCGCGATCACACCGCGCCCCGTTTCGGGTCCGGATTACAATCCTGTCGTCACGCTTAACGGCTGGACGTTGCCACACCGGATGAACAACGGCGTGAAGGAGTTCCACCTTGTTGCCGAACCCGTCGAGCGAGAGCTGGCCGACGGCATGATCGCGCATCTTTGGGGGTATAACGGCCAGTCCACCGGCCCGACCATAGAGGCGGTCGAGGGCGACCGGGTGCGCATCTATGTCACGAACAAATTGCCCGAGCATACCACGGTGCATTGGCACGGTATGATCCTGCCCTCGGGCATGGACGGGGTTGGCGGGCTGTCGCATCCAGGAATTCCGCCAGGCAAGACCTATGTCTACGAGTTCGATCTGATCAAATCAGGCACCTTCATGTACCACCCGCATGCGGACGAAATGGTGCAGATGGCGATGGGCATGATGGGCATGTTCGTGGTCCATCCGAAAGACCCGACCTTTATGCCGGTGGATCGTGATTTCCTCATCATGCTGAATGCGTTCGACATCGACCCGGGCACCTATGTGCCACGCATCATGACGATGACCGATTTCAACCTCTGGACATGGAATAGCCGGATTTTCCCGGATATCGACCCGCTGGTCGTCAACAAGGGCGATCGGGTGCGCGTGCGCGTCGGTAACCTGACGATGACCAACCACCCGATTCATATGCATGGCTACGACTTCAAGGTCACCTGCACCGATGGCGGGTGGGTGCCGGAAACCGCACAATGGCCGGAGGTGAGCATCGACATTCCTGTGGGTGCCATGCGGGCCTACGAGTTCGTCGCCGATCACCTGGGCGACTGGGCAATCCATTGCCACAAGTCGCATCACACGATGAACGCGATGGGCCACGATGTGCCCACGTTCATCGGGGTGAACAAGACGCAACTGACCCGGCAGATCCGCACGTTCCAACCGGAATACATGCCGATGGGGACCGCCGGGATGGCCGATATGGGCGTGATGGAAATGCCGCTTCCGGACAACACCATTCCGATGATGACGGGTTGGGGACCGCACGGCCCGATAGAAATGGGCGGCATGTTCTCGGTCGTCAAAGTGCGCGATGGCATCGATGCGGACGATTACTCGGACCCTGGCTGGTACGAAAACCCCCCTGGCGAACAAGCCTATGAATGGACCGGTGAATTGCCAGAGTTCGCCACGAACAACAGCCCCAAGACCATCCTCACACCAAGACCGACCTCGAACGGCTGAAGGGCTCTTCGATCCAACTAACCAAACCACAGGACAAAGAAATGAAAAAACTTCTTCTGACGACAACGCTTGCATTCGCTCTCACCGGGCCAGCCTTCGCTGCCGGAACACACAAGGGCGGACACGATGATGATCACGCTGCAATGGCCAAGGAAATGATGATCGGCATGCCCGGTGATCCTGCCAAGGTGACGCGCACCATTGAAGTGACAATGCGGGAAACGGACAATGGTGAAATGTTGTTCGAGCCAAGATCGCTGGATTTCGTGCAGGGTGAGACGATCCGCTTTAATGTGATCAACAACGGTGAATTGGAGCATGAATTCGTCATCGATACGATGATGGGTAATGCCGAGCACAAAGAAGCCATGGCCAAGATGGACATGGAACATGACGATCCCAACTCGGTTCGGCTGGATCCGGGAGCGTCAGGTGAAGTTGTCTGGACGTTCTCGAACACTGGATCGTTCGAATTCGCCTGTCTGATTCCGGGCCATTACGAATCCGGCATGCACGGGCCGATCATGGTGGGGGAGCAGATGGCGCAAGCAGAGGTCGAGTATACAACCGGAACCATCAAGAAGATCGACACCGAAGCCGGAAAGGTAACAATCATTCATGGTCCCCTGTTCGCACTTGATATGCCTGCGATGACCATGGTGTTCCGCGCCGATGAGGGAATGATCGCCAAAATGTCCGAAGGACAGGAGATCGAATTTGTCGCAGACCGGGTCAACGGCAAACTAACCGTGACCGCCCTGAAGTGAAGCAAGATCCAGGAGCGCCGGATGAATTCGGCGCTCCTTAATCCACGTCAACACAGTCCTGCCAATGACGACGGAAGGCGCAATAAGGGAGCGTCATGACACAAATTTTCTCTGAAAGGACGACATGATGAACTGGAACGACATGGGCTCCGGAATGGGTTTCGGAATGGGGTTTGGCTGGCTCTTCGGCCTGCTGATCCTCGTGCTGGTGGTTTTGGCCATAGCGGCACTGATCAAATATCTTCGGAAGTGAGAAAAAGGACTTGGAAATGACCTACACGATCAATCGAATGTTCCCCGACGCCGGTATCGACGATGTCGACGCTCGGGCGCGCAAGGCACTGGCGGATCATGGTTTCGGCGTTCTGACCGAGATCGACGTCAAGGCGACAATGAAAAAGAAGCTCGATGTCGAGATGCCGGCCTATCGTATCCTCGGGGCCTGCAACCCGAAGATGGCGTATCAAGCCATCGGTATCGAGCCGCGCGTGGGCGCGATGCTGCCCTGCAACGTCATCCTGCGCGAAGTCGAGGACGGCGTCGAGGTCAGCGCTATCGATCCTGTGGCGTCGATGCAGGCGATCGAGAACGCCGAACTGACGGCCGTGGCGGGCGAGGTGCGCGACCTTCTGGCGAAGGCCGTCGAGGCGATCTGAGATGAGCCTGCGCGCCGCCATCCTCACGGGCGTAGCGATCCTCGGGATCGGACTGCTCGCTGTCTGGCAGTTCGCGCCTTCGGTATTCGCCGAGGCGCGCAGCCTTCTGGACGTCGAGCGTCTGGAAATTCTGGTGGCGCGCGCCGGTCTCTGGGGGCCGGTCCTGATCGTCACGTTTATGACCCTTGCGGTCGTTGCCAGCCCAATCCCGAGCGCGCCCATCGCGCTGGCGGCAGGGGCGGCCTACGGACATCTCTGGGGGACAGTCGTGGTCGTGATCGGCGCGGAACTCGGAGCGTTGATTGCCTTCGGTCTTGCAAGGGTTCTGGGGCATGACGCCATGCGGCGGGTGTTCGGCGACCGCGTCGATGCCGGGCTGCTCGGCTCGCAGAACGCTCTGTCGGCGACGGTCTTTGCCAGCCGCCTTATGCCCTTCGTGTCTTTCGACATGGTCAGCTACGCGGCCGGGTTGAGCTGCCTGCATACTTGGCGGTTCGCCATTGCGACACTGGCAGGGATCATTCCGGCAAGCTTCCTGCTGGCCCATTTCGGCGGTGAGGTGGTCAGCGGAGACCTCGGGCGAGCGACATGGGCGGTGCTCGGACTCGGGCTTGTGACGGGGTTGCCGCTGCTCTGGGTGGCGCTGCGGCAAAAGCCTGAAAAGGAAAATCCATGACGAAAAGCGAATACGAGAAGAACAGCATTACCCTCCCGGGTGCTGTGGCCATGGGAACCGGCGTGATGATCGGCGCGGGCATCTTCGCGCTGACTGGACAGATCGCCGAACTCGCCGGGCCGCTCTTCCCGCTCTCGTTCGTCGTCGGCGCTATCGTGACCGGGTTCAGCGCCTACACCTACATCAAGATGTCGAACGCGTATCCGTCAGCGGGCGGCATCGGGATGATCCTGAAGAAGGCCTACGGCCCGACAACGGTCGCGGCGGGTGCTGCACTTCTGATGGCGCTGTCGATGGTGATCAACGAAAGCCTCGTCGCGCGCACCTTCGGCACCTACACGCTGCGGGCGTTCGGCGGTGATCCGGACAGCGTGCTCGTCCCAGTCCTCGGCGTCGGGCTGATCATCTTCGCCTATTTTGTAAACGTATCGGGCAACCGGTCGGTCGGGCTGTTCTCTATTGTTATGGCCATTCTGAAAGTGGGCGGAATCGCGCTGTTCGGGGCCGCCGGCCTCTGGGCGAGCGGAATCTCGTTCGAGGCGACGGGTGGAGACATGGGCGCCACCGGTTTTGTGGCGTCGGTAGCGCTGTCCATCCTTGCCTTCAAGGGCTTCACGACCATCACCAACAGCGGCGCAGAGGTCACCGACCCGCACCGCAATGTCGGCCGGGCCATCGTCTGGTCGATAGCCATCTGCGTCGTCGTCTATCTGCTGGTGGCCTTCGCGGTCGGGTCCAGCCTACCGCTCGACCGCATAGTGGCGGCGAAGGATTACGCGCTGGCCGAAGCGGCCCAGCCGTCCCTCGGTCAAACCGGCTTTAACCTGACGGTGGCGCTGGCGCTGGTGGCCACGGCGTCTGGTCTGATCGCCAGCGTATTCGCGGTGTCGCGGATGCTGGCGATGCTAACCGACATGAAGATGATCCCGCACAGCCATTTTGGGATGCCGGGCACGATCAAGGACCACACGCTTGTCTACACCGTCGTGATCGCAGGATTCCTGACGGTCTTCTTCGACCTCAGCCGTATCGCCTCGCTCGGGGCCTTCTTCTATCTGGTGATGGACATGATCATCCACTTCGGCGTGTTCCGGCATCAGCGCGAGGAAATCAACGCGAGAGGCTGGGTGTTGCTGACGGCCATTGCACTTGATGCCGTGGTGCTGGCTGCCTTCGCCGCAATGAAGTGGCTGTCCGACCCTCTTATCGTCGTCCTTGGGGCGATCGGCATGGCGCTGGTATTTCTGTTTGTGCGGATGTTCCTGTCGCGCAATCCGGTCGGGGAAGGCGCTCACGACCATCACTAAAAGCACTTGAGCTTCCGGTCGTTAGAAACCGCAAACTGAAACAACAGATCGAAAGGCTGGCAGACCATGGAGAACGATCACCATCACGCGCCCCCCGACGTCCCGGCTGGGACCGAGACGGCAAAGGACCCAGTTTGCGGTATGACTGTCGCCGTCAAGCCTGACGGGCGTCACGGGGAGTTCGACGGCGAGACCTTCCATTTCTGCTCGGAAAAATGCCAGGCGAAGTTCAATGCTGATCCGTGGTTCTATGCCTCGGGCCGTGCCGCCGGACAGAAGAAGGCCGCCCCGGCCAACGTCCAGTACACCTGTCCGATGCATCCCGAGATCATCCGCGATGCGCCGGGGGCCTGCCCGATCTGCGGCATGGCGCTGGAGCCGATGGTGCCGTCTGACGAGCCAAGCGAGGAACTGACCGACTTCACGCGTCGGATGTGGATTTCGGCCGCAGCCGCGGTGCCGCTTGTCATCCTGACGATGGGCGAACTGGTGGCCTTGCCGGTGCGCGACTGGATCGGGCATCAGACCGCCAGCTATCTTGAGTTCGTGCTGGCGACGCCGATCATCC